>JAGWPQ010000299.1 GCA_028877045.1 Bacteroidota bacterium
AATTGATCTGGCAGAATCGAAACCTGTTTTGTAATAATATAATTTATAGAATTTCTGTAAAGCTTTTGTGCTGCTGTCTCTTTCGGCCACAAATGCCAGTTGATCTCCCGCTTCATCAAAGGCAAATGATTTGGCATCATTCAATCCTTTTAATAAAGTATCTGTTTGATTTTTGAGAAGATCATATTTTATAACACAGGCTTTCGAAAGTGTATCATTATTTTTCTTTGATGTTTTAATAACAATATTATTCCCTGTTTTACTGACAACATAATCATTCACTAATTTGAATGATCTTTTTTGATGAGATTGCAGATTTAAAACGGTTAACTCTGTTCCTTCTTCGATCGTTTCTTCATTTGCTTTTGCAGCAGGTTTGTTTTCTTTCTTTGATTGCAAAACAGCAATGCCTTTTGTTTGCACTTCCAGTAATTTATTTCTTAAACTATCAACTGTTTTTGATAAACTATCGGCAATGGTTTGTATTCTTTTTATTCTGGATAATGAATCAAGTTCTGCTTTTACTCCATTATCTGCAACGTTTTTTTCGGAGAGATATACAACAAAGGCGGATGATTTTTCAGGCGTTTTAAAGTTTTTGATTCTTGCGATCCTTTCAATTGTCAATGAATTGATATCAACGATTGCCAAACTGTCTTTAGGCATTTCATCGGCTTTCTTTTTCTGGATCTTTGCAGTTCTTGTTTGTAAAAATGTTGGTTTTATTTTGCAGATAACAAACTTGCTGTCTTCGGTGATCTTTGCAGCATAACCTCTTTCAATTTCGAATAATTTTTTTCCGTCAGTTTGCTGAATAATTAACGAGCCATCACCTTCCTGCGGATTGATGGTATACACAACAAATTTTCCATTGTTGCTGATCAGTTTTTCTCCGATGCTTTGCCATGCATCATAAACCGAATGCTCCAATGGTTTCTTTTGTGCGATCGCTGAAAGGGTTATAAATAATGATAATGCAACAAGCAGCTGTTTCATTTGAGATGGTGTTTTAGAACATTGAAGATAAATAATAAGAGGTCTCGGGCAAGTAATCGAAAAAAAAAGATCATTCACCACGCTCAATAATTATCTTCGTTGTGGTGCGCAATTGTCTGCGCTGAAAGGAGAAGATTAATTTTTTAAACATCATCCTGTTTATGAATCTTAATAAAAAAAGAACTTCCGTTTTTTTGTTGGTGAGCATTTGTTTTTTGGGAATGATGCAGCCGGCATTTTCGCAAAAGAAACATCACCACAGATTTGCTGATTCTTTATTATTCAAAAATAATGATACTGCGATCACTGCATTGATTGGCAAAGTAGAATCGTACACGTATACCATCGATCATAACAATTCTCTGATCAAGAATCAAATTGATATAACCCCTATTGCCATTGATTTGCGTGAAATAGCGAAAAGATTGGAAGGCTTTAAAACAAGGCTCGAGAAGAAAGGTGATCGCATGAATTTGAGGAGTCTTAACAGTGCTACTATTTTATTAAAAGAGGTAGCAAAAAAACTAACTAACTATAAAACTGTACTCTCGGATTACAGCAAGGAATTATCGGAAAACAATGCAGCGGTTAAGAAAATTATTCATGACCCGGCGTTAAGTACAGCAGTTACCGATTCGGTATTGATCGAACAATTAGATGATATTCTTACCGAAGGAAAAACTTTAGATTCGGTGCAACAGCAAACATTGGCCCGTGTAAACTTATTGTTGAACCATGTGTCCATCAGTTTATTGCAGGCCGATGATATTATTTCGGATATGGGTTATTTATCTGGTTCTTTAAAAATGGCAATGTGGGAAAAAGATGAAATGCCGTTATTGCGTGCCAACCCATTAAAATATCAGCAATCATTTTTTGAAGTAGCCCAACAAACATTACAGCGTTCAGTAAAAATCATATCGATTTATTTAACCGGGAAATGGAATGTGCTGGCATTAGGTTTATTGACCTTTATTTTTATTACGGTATGGTGTTTATCTAATATGTACCGGATAAAAAAATTAGAAACAGCAACAACTGTTTTAGCACCGGTTCATGTTTTAAAGCACAGTGTTTTGGCAGGATGTTTAATGGCTTTGTTTACTTACCTGCCATTTTTATTTGCCAACCCGCCTATGTCTTTTCTGCACTTTATAGAATTGTTGCGATTGATGGCACTTTCGTTTTTGATCATTCCTTTTCTAACCAAGCAATCAAAAAATATTTGGTTATTACTTTTTATTGTTTGGATCTATTATGCGTTGGACGATCTGTTATTAGATTCGGCATTTGCCGAACGTTGGGCATTATTAATTGTCGCTATTTTATTAATACTTATTTGTATAAAGCTGATCATCGACAGGAAAGAAAATTTTATACAATTAACCCAATCTCCTGCTACAAAAGCATTACTCATTTTTACTTTAGCACAGATAATTTTATCGGTAATATTTAATGTAACCGGTCGTGTTGCATTGGCAAAAATATTTGGTGTAAGTGGCATACAATGTTTGATGTTGGGTATTGCATTGAAAATATTTTCTACCATGGTGCTCGAAGCCATTTACCTGCAATCGGAAGCATATTCCAAAAGCCGCTTTTCGGACTTTATTAATTTTAGTGAATTACAGATACGGGTAAAAAGGATTCTCTGGATCATTGCTTCAGTTATCTGGATCATTTCATTGATCCGTAATCTTGCGATGTACGATTCGATGCTGATTATGGCCGATAGTTTTTTTAATCAGCAAAGAAGTATCGGCAATATGATCTTCACTTTTAAAAGTGTTGCCGTATTTATTTTTATTATTTGGTTGTCGTCTGCGATTTCAACTGTCATTAATTTTTTCTTTGGCAACGAAAACATAAAAGAGACCGGAAAAAGAAAACGTGTGGGCTCGATGATGTTATTGATACGGTTGACCATTTGGACTTTGGGTTTTTTAATTGCAGTTGCAGCAGCGGGAATTCCGCTCGATAAACTTTCTTTCATGTTGGGGGCGTTGGGTGTTGGTATTGGATTTGGACTGCAGACCATTGTGAACAATTTAGTATCGGGAATTATCATCGCGTTCGAACGGCCCATACAGGTTGGCGATCTGATCGAGATAGGAAATAAAACAGGTACAGTAAAAGAAATTGGGGTTCGTTCCAGTAAAATAAAAAATGCCGATGGTGCCGATATTATTATTCCCAACGGAGATCTGTTGTCGCAGCATTTGATCAACTGGACGATGCAGGATACACAGAAGAGAGTTGAATTTGTGATTTCAATTCCTTATGCCGCCGATATCGAAATGGTAAAAACATTAATTCAATCAAGATTAAAACAAAACGAAAGTATTTTGCAATCGCCGGCACCTGCTGTAATTGTTCAAACATTTGCAGGTCAGGCCATTGAAATAAAAATACTTTGCTGGGTACCTGATCTTACCAAAGCTTCTTCGGTAAGAAGCAATACAATGCTGGATATTTATGCGGCATTACATACTGCGGGTGTACAGTTGCAGTTGCCTTTATAAAAAATTTATGGTAATAATATTTTTATTTGTTAGCCAGCATTTGTACATATATCATCGCCTGTTGCATCGCACACTTCAACTGAAGAAAGCTATGAGCTATTAATTAGCTGCAAGCTGTGAGCGTTTGCTCGAAGCTCGTGGCTCACAGCTCCGGACATACAAGTGTGCGATGCAACAACCGATGCCACCTGTACTGCAGCTTGTTACAAAAAAATCTTTTTATCATTCACCAATCAGCGTTCTAATAATTATCTTCGCCGACTATGAGTAAAGAGGTTGTTTTAAGCGGTATACGTCCCACAGGTTTTTTACACCTTGGAAATTATTTTGGTGCCATGCGCAATTATGTGCGCATGCAGGATGAATATAATTGCTATTTTTTTGTTGCCAACTGGCATGCATTGACCACGCATCCCGATACAAAAGAATTGCAGAACAGTGTACACCGCGTGATCGCAGAAAATATTGCATGCGGATTGGATTATCAAAAAGTTTCCTTGTATGTACAAAGTGATGTGCCCGAAATTGCAGAATTGTATTTGTATTTAAACACAATGGCATACAAAGGTGAGTTGGAAAAAACAACCACCTTTAAAGATAAAGTTAGGCAGCAACCCGATAATGTGAATGCAGGTTTATTAACCTACCCTGTGTTGATGGCGGCCGATATTTTAATTCACCGTGCCCTGAAAGTGCCGGTGGGTAAGGATCAGGAGCAACACCTGGAAATGGCAAGAAATTTTGCCGAACGTTTTAATCATCGCTATGGTGATGTGTTGCCATCGCCGCAGGCATTTAATTTTGGAAGTGAATTAGTAAAGATCATGAGCCTGGATGGCAATGGCAAAATGAGTAAAAGTGAAAACCAGATGAACACTTTGTATTTAGCTGATGATGATGATTTGATTCGCAAAAAAATAATGAAAGCTAAAACGGATAGCGGCCCAACTCAACCTAATTCGTTTAAGCCCGATTATATTGAAAATATTTTCACCTTATTAAAATTGGTGAGCGACCAAACAGTTGTAAATAAATTTGAAACGGATTTTAATAATTGTGTTATCCGTTATGGTGATCTGAAAAAACAGTTGGCAGAAGATATGGTTAATTTTATTAAACCGATCAGAGAGCAAGCCGCCGATATCCAAAGTAATAAAGCTTTATTATCTAAGATCATTCATCAAGGCGCAGAAAAAGCAAGGGCAAGTGCTTCGGCTACTTTAACCGAGGTGAGAAAAGCAATGAGACTGAATTATTGATTGATTGTTTGCCACTGAAATCGGTGCCGATCAAATAAATTCGGAAGTTGTGTAAAAAATATTTAATAAAGTGTTCAGTTGATACTTCGTATTTCGTACTTTCAATTATATGGCAAAGGCTAAAAAACCAAAACATGTTGCAGTGGCCGGAAATATCGGCGCAGGCAAAACTACTTTAACAGAAATGTTGAGTAAGCATTATAAATGGATACCCCAGTTTGAAGATGTGGATCACAACCCTTATCTGATGGACTTCTACGAGGACATGCCTCGCTGGAGTTTTAACTTACAGATATATTTTTTGAACAGCAGATTAAATCAATTACTCGATATTCAACGTGGTACTGAAACTATTATCCAGGACCGAACCATTTATGAAGATGCACACATATTTGCACCTAATCTGCATGATATGGGATTGATGAGCAAACGTGATTTTGAAAATTATTTTAAATTCTTTCAAACGCTGAAAACAATGGTGCGGCCTCCCGATCTTTTGATCTATTTAAAATGTTCGGTACCAACATTGGTGGCACAAATTCAGAAACGTGGTCGCGAATATGAGGAAAATATCCGTTTGGATTATTTGAAAAAGTTGAATGAATATTACAGCAAGTTTGTTGAAGGATATAAGGAAGGTCCGTTATTAATTATAGATTGCGACAAAAATAAATTCGCCGAAAATGAAGAACATTTTGGTGAGATACTAACAAAGGTCGACAGCACTCTGTTCGGGCTGTTTTAATTTAAATATGGCAAAATGATTTGTAAACCCGCAAAACAGCGGGTTTTGTTTTTTTAAATATGAATATTAGTTTTACATTCTAACAATATTTTAAACATAGGAAAAGATTTTTTAGGTATAATTAAAAGTAGGTTTGCATAAATCCAATTAAAAATATAATACCAATGAGGAAGTTTTTAATTACAGTCATCATTTTAAGCATGAGTGTTTTTGCGCTTGCACAAAAACAATATATACCGCCAACATATTCAACAGGCAGTGGAAGTAAAGATTTTAATAAAAGTAACATTTTTGTAGGAGGCAGTCTGGCATTGGGTTTTGGCAGTTATAGTTTTAATGTTGGTGGCACACCCGAAATTGGTTATACATTTAATGATTGGTTTGACGCTGGAGTTTCTTTTAATTTAAATTATCAGTCGGTTCGAGCTGACCCTTATTATAATAATAATGTAAGACAAAGAAGTTTTAATTATGGCGGCGGCCCTTTCTTTAGAGTGTATCCACTCAAACAATTTTTTATACAAGGGCAATTTGAAGAAAATTGGGTCAAGTATAATTTTGCTGATATGAATCAGGGAACTACCTCTTCCCTTACCACTCAGGCATCGAGCTTTTTAGCGGGAATAGGATACACACAACGCATTGTTGGGCAAGGCAGTTTTTATACTTTGATAATGATGGATCTGATGACAGACCCATATTCACCTTATCGGTTAATGAACAGCAATAATACTTCGTATGCTATTCCTGTGATCCGCGCAGGATTTAATTTTTATCTGCATCCTAAGAGAAGATAGTATGCGGCGAATCGTGAATGGAGATCCGCAGTTGCCAGTCTTCGTGTAAAAATTCTTGCTGTTGCATATTATTGATATGCGCAATTAAATGATCGTAGAATCCTGCTGAATTAAGCAGGATTATTTTTTTCTCGTGGATCTTTAAGGTATTCCATGTGATCAACTCAAACAATTCATCCAATGTGCCGTGACCACCGGGCAGGATGATGGCAGCATCACAGAGATCGTACATCATTTTTTTTCTAATGTGCATATCATTTACCACTCTTAGGTCGGTGATACCTTTATGTTGCTGTTCCCAACTTAATAAAACTTCGGGTATCACGCCTATCACTTTGCCATTATTATTCATTACTGCATCGGCTACAGTGCCCATTAAACCTACTCTTCCGCCACCATAGATCAAAGTGATCTGATATTGTGCAAGCAATTTCCCTAAGATGGTTGCATGTTCAACAAATAAAGGATTGCTGCCGCTTTTACTTCCGCAAAACACTGCCACATTTTTAATATTCATTTTATTCATACACAATATTAAGAAGCTGTTTTTATTCCGGGTTTATTTTTTATGTTATTGATTTATGATGAATAAAAATGTTCAGTAATGTACCGAAAGTTGAAGGGTGCGATACTTCGTCAAGCTCAGTACAGGCTGCCATACATTGCTGCCATTAAAACGAAACTTTGAAACGAGTCCTGATTGTATCGGGATAAACTGTGGTAACAGGCGATGCCATAAAATACTATTGCCTGTACCATACAAATATTTATTCGGTCAACTTATACATTTGTTTTTTATCTTGTCAGCAAATTCATCATCAGAACAAATTATATGTCGCCATTACTTTTATTTTCGTTTGTTGTTATTTATTTTTTGATTTTGCTTACAGTTGCCTGGTGGACGGGCCGTCACAGCAATAATGAATCTTTTTTTATCGGTAACCGAAACAGTAACTGGATGTTGGTGGCATTTGGTATGCTGGGCACTTCGTTAAGCGGCGTGACTTTTGTGAGTGTGCCGGGTGCTGTTGCCGGCCAGGCATTTGCATATTTTCAGGTAACCATTGGTTATATATTCGGGTACATTGCAATTGCTTATGTTTTATTGCCTTTGTATTACAGGTTAAACCTTACATCGATCTATAATTATTTGCAAAACCGTTTGGGATTTGCTTCGTACAAAACCGGTGCATCTATTTTTATTTTATCAAGGATATTGGGCGCCACAGCAAGATTATATTTAGTGGTGAATATTTTACAGGATGCTATTCTCCGAAATTTTAATATCCCATTCTGGGCCACCACACTGATCATTTTATTGATGATATTGTTATACACTTACGAAGGTGGTGTTAAAACAATTGTGTGGACCGATACCTTACAAACAACCTGTATGCTGGCAGGGTTAATTATTTGCGTGGTTTATATCATGAACAATATGCATATCGGCTTTTTTGAAAGCTGGCAGATGTTACGCGATAAAGGTTATTCGAAAATATTTTTCACAGATCCAAACAGCAAATTATTTTTTGTAAAACAAATTCTGGCCGGTGCATTTATTTCAATTACGATGACGGGTATGGATCAGGAAATGATGCAAAAAAACATTTCGGTTAAAACATTGAAAGACTCACAAAAAAATGTGTTGACATTGGGATTTATTTTAGCGATCGTAATTTTAATATTTTTATTTCTTGGCGGACTGTTGTATTTATATGCAGCGCAGCAGCATGTTACCGAAGTTGGCGATAAATTGTTTCCGGTCATTGCATTGCATCACATGCCACCGATCGTTTCCGTAATTTTTATTATTGCGTTGATCTCAGCATTATTTCCCAGTGCTGATGGTGCCATCACGGCACTTACTTCAACATTTTGTATCGACATACTCGGCATTCAGCGAAATAATAAATTGACCGAAGCAAAAAGAAAACATATACGCCATAGCGTGCATCTTGTTTTTGCTTTTGTGTTTTTATTTTTTGTGATGGTATATAAATGGGTTGATAGTCCGAGTATGATAGGAATTATTTTGCTGGTAGCATCCTACACTTATGGGCCATTATTGGGTTTATTTACTTTCGGTATTTTAATGAAAAGAAAAGTGAATGATAAATTAGTTCCTGTTGTTTGTTTGCTGGCGCCGGCTATATGTTTTGTTTTAGAGACATATCAAAAACAGATTTTCGGCAGCTACGAAATAGGTTTGGAATTATTAGTCATCAACGGTTTGTTTACTTTTCTCGGATTGTTATTGGTTTCCAAACCGCAACATGCAACCGAATAGATGATTGTTGTAATGTTGCCGGCATAAGAGTTTCATAGCATCGCCTGTTGCGTCGCACACTTGTACTTTCTGAACAATTCTGAACAAAACTGTTTGAAGATTTGTTTGTAATTGAATTAGACCTTTTTATTTTTAAATCACTCATCAATCAAATAATATTTTTAAATGAAAAAAATTTACAAACCTGAAGATGGTGTTCCTCCGTTTTATCAGGGTTATATGGATCTTGTTCCTGACGATGGTAATCTACTGCAACATTTAAAAGATATTCAATCAGAAACAGAACAACTTTTTTCAAGTCTGCCTGAAGAAAAATTATTATATCGTTATCAGTCCAATAAATGGAGCATAAAAGATTTGCTCGTTCATCTTGCCGACTGTGAACGAGTAATTACTTACCGTTCCATGCGAATAGCACGGCGCGATAAAACTGATTTGCCCGGATTTGATGAAAACCTTCTTGTTGCAAATGCTCATGCCGATACAAGAAATATCCATGATATTTTAAAAGAGTTGTCGACTTTGCGCAACGCGACTTTAGTTTTTATTGAAACGTTGGATGATGCATCTTTAGATCAAACAGGTACGGCAAATGGTTATGCTATTTCTGCCCGTTTATTGGTGAACCATATTTATGGCCATCACCAACATCATCTTAAAATTATTAAAGAAAAATATCTTCATATCCCTGCTTAGTTTTTAAAATAGTTATGGTGATAAGTCATAGTTTATTTCAACAATAAATTGTAAACTTCACAGTAACCAAAAAACTAACGATGGAAAAGTCTCAAAAAATCGGTGCACAAATTTATGGTTATACCGTTTGTTTGGTTGCCGTTATCACATTCTTATTATCAGTAACTGCTTTTGTAAATGCTATTATCGATCTGGGCGATCCTATTCATTCAGGTTGGAATGCAGTGGGTTCGCCAAGTTTGGCATCTTACGAAAATTATAAGATGGATGTTTTAAAATCTTCGCTAAAAACAGATGATGCATCAAAATCAACTTATGTTCCCGACGAACAAACATTGCGTGCCATGTATGAAGCTGCAAAAAGCGATAAGATTTTATCTGTAAGGCATTCTTCCAATCGTTCTATGATCATCAGCGGAATCTTGATATTCATTTGCGTTGTTCTTTTTGTAACTCATTGGCGTTGGATGCAAAAAAATACTAAGCTGGAAGCCGTTTAAATTATAGTTTTTCTAAAAAATTATTTTTCAACAACTTTTGGTTTGTTGAGTGGATATTATTTGCACCTATGCTTTCATTTTTTTCGCTTTTATTTGCATATTCATGAAACTCTATTTTTGCAAATTGTGCGGGTGGATTTGTACTAAGAAATATTTATTTATCTTCAATCCCCCAATTGAAAAAATAACGTATGAAAAAAGATAGTGTAGAAGATCTTGAAGTTAATTTAACCGGTGAAGAAACGGTATCTGAAAGCGGTGAAGTAAAACCTAAATGGTATAAACGTATCCGTAAAGGGATTACTACATCTTCGACCGAAAAAAGGGATACGCCTGAAGGTCTATGGAGCAAATGCCCCGAATGCAATTACATTCTTACCTCATCCGAATTAAGAGAAAATTTATTTGTTTGTCCCAAGTGTAATTACCATCATCGCATTGGCAGTGAGGAGTATTATGATTTTCTTTTTGATGGTGAAGAGTATGTTGAACTTTTTGATAATATTCAAAGCAAAGATTTTTTAAATTTTACTGATCTGAAAAATTATCAGAAACGTTTGGATGAGATCCACTCGAAAACCAATTTAAAAGATTCGATGCGTATTGCCACCGGAAAAGTAAATGGCGAAGGAATTGTGATTGCCTGTATGGATTTTGAATTCATCGGCGGAAGTTTAGGGAGTGTGATGGGAGAAAAATTTAGTCGTGCTGTTGATTATTGCATTGAAAATAAATTGCCATTTTTAGTGATCAGTAAAAGTGGTGGTGCCAGAATGATGGAGAGTGCTTTTAGTTTAATGCAGTTGGCAAAGACCAGTGGTAAACTATCACAATTAAGTGATGCGAAACTCCCTTTTATTTCTTTACTCACCGATCCGACATTTGGCGGCATCTCGGCAAGCTTTGGTATGCTGGGCGATTTGAATATTGCCGAACCCGGTGCCCTGATTGGTTTTGCGGGCCCTCGCGTCATTAAAGAAACAATTAAAAAGGATCTGCCTGAAGGATTTCAACGCAGTGAATTTTTATTGGAACATGGCTTCCTGGATTTTATTGTTGAAAGAAAAAAACTAAAAGATAAATTATCGCAACTGATCATTTTATTCAGGAATTAATTTGCTGAATAAAGTTTTGCAGTACAAGTGTGCGATACTTCGCCAAGCTCAGTACAGGCTGCCACGCATTGCTGCCATGAAAAAGGAACTTTGAAACGAGCGTGGCAACGAAGATGCCACTGTTGATGCTGCTGGTAACATAATCATTACTTTTGTCCCGCTTTAACAGCGGGATTTTTATATGGCTAAAGAAATGAATAACAGGCAGGCTTATTTTAATTATCACATAGAAGATAAATATGTGGCTGGCGTTGTTTTGCTGGGTACCGAAGTGAAAAGTGTACGCGATGGTAAAGTAAGTTTTAACGATGCGTTCTGTATGTTTGAGAGAAATGAATTATGGGTAAGAGGCTTGTACATTGCCGAGTATTCGCACGGCACAGTTAATAATCATATTGCGGTGCACGACAGAAAATTATTGCTGACAAAAAAAGAATTGGCGCGTTTGCAAATAAAAATGAAAGACAAGGGCTACACCATTGTTCCGCTGAAAGTATTCTTGAATGAAAAGAATTTAGTGAAAGTAGAAATTGGATTGGCCCGCGGAAAAAAATTACACGATAAAAGAGAAACCATCAAACAACGCGATACGGAGAAAGAGATAAAACGCTACTTGAAATAAGTTTCATTTTAAAAATGATACGAATGAAAACATTTTTTTTTGTTTTTTTAATATTCTTCTCTTGGTGGGGATTTGCAATCAGTGCTTTTCTTTATTTTAAAAAAGTGTTTCCAGATAATTGGATTGTTGGAATACTCCTTTTTGTTTTTGCATGGGTTTGGGCTCTTGTAGTTAGAAGTTTTGCTGAAAATTGGAGAGATAAAAATTATTAAACTATCATTATTCCTAATCCTAAGAACAGCCTACTTTTTATTACAAGATTTATATTTTATCAGTCATTGTATTTTCTTTTCTTTTCAGGATTATAATTTAATTGTTCTTGTAAAGATTCGGCAGTTGGATTTTTTGTTACTGCTACTGCTACCTGAAATAAAACAATAAATAAAATAACGGAGCCGATCAATTCTCCAAGCGTTATCCAATAACCCCACCAACTGTACACAACAGCCTTTTCAGGATGTGCATTTTCGTAAATTACTTCAACCTGTTTTCCTTCGTTTACATTTCTTAAATAATAATTTGCATCAATAGCAAAATAATCTTTACCGACCGAGAAGAATGCCTTTGGCGTGGATTGCTTGCCGGTACTGTCTTTTATGAGATGAATGCTTGCTGATGTTATTTCGCCATCGAGATAGTCAGGTTGACGCGTAAAAAAAATATACGTTACAAAAACAACGAAATAGAGTATGGTGATGGTTTTATACAAAGCTGATGTGCAAATTAAAAAGGATTGAAAGTTTAAAACTATTCAATCCTTTTAATAAATTATAAAAATTGGTTTAATTCAAACTTCTAAAATCTACCGGCACTAATTTACTTACGCCGGGTTCCTGCATGGTCACACCATAAATCACATCCACTGCACTCATCGTCATTTTATTGTGTGTTACGATGATGAATTGTGAGTTCTCGCTGAACTTCTGGATCATCTGCGTAAACTTACCAACGTTGGCATCATCGAGTGGTGCGTCAACTTCATCCAAAATACAGAACGGTGCCGGCTTGATTAAATAAATGGCAAATAATAATGCTGTTGCCGTTAATGTTTTTTCGCCACCACTTAATTGAGAAATGGAAGAAGGGCGTTTGCCTTTTGGTTTGGCAACAATGTCAATGCCAGTCTCAGCAAGGTTTTCAGGGTTATCTAAAACCATATCGGCAGTATCTTCTTCAGTAAATAATGCTTTAAATACTTTCTGAAAATTCTCTCTTACTTTATTGAATGTATCTAAGAATTGTTGATTAGCTGTTGCTTCAACTTCCTGAATGGTTTGCAATAAACTTTCTTTGGCATCAACGAGATCATTCTTTTGTTCGAGAATAAATTCGTAACGTTTTTTCATTTCGGTGTAAGCTTCAATGGCTGTTGGGTTTACTTCGCCCATATTTTCCAAACGCTTACGCATCCTGTCGCTTGTTGCCTGCAGATCTTCTAAACTTGTATCAGTTGTTCTTGGCTGATCGATGATTTCTTCGAGTTCGATTTTAAATTCAACACTTAATCTTTCCTTTGTTCCGGCCAATTGCAATTTGAGATCGTTGAGTTTATCTTTTATCTCGCTCAGCAAATGCTCGATCATTTCTTTGCTCTTCACTTTCAAACGCAATTCACTTTCTTTTTCCTGCAAAGCATTGCGAAGGTTATAATAAGTTTGATCGGCCTCATTTAATTTTAATTCTTCTTCTTCTTTACGGCGCATCAGCGATAATAATAGTTCTTCGCTGCCGGATAAGAGCTCCTGACTTTGTAAAATATTTTCTTTTGCTTCTTCTAATTGTGTTGAATTATTTTGAATTTGCTGGTGAAGATCGGTCAACTGATTTTGTTTGAAATCCAGTTCCTGCCTGATAGCATTGATCTTGCTGTGTTGCTTTGTTACCAACAAATTTGTTTCGTTGTATTGATAAGTGGCAGCATTATAATCCTGTTCGGCCAACTGATAATCCTGTTCAAGATTACTTAATGTTTCTTTTGTTTGTTGCAACTGCTCATTCAGTTGTTGCAATTCTTCTCTTGTTGAAGAAATAGAATCGTGTTCATCCTGCAAGCGTATTTCAATCTCTTCCAAACGTTGCTGTGCATTCTGCTGAGCCGATTGAAGATTCTCGATCTTATTTTTTGCAGCAAAAACCTGATTAGTTAATTGATTGATCTCATTCTCGGTTTGCTTGATGGCATTCTCTTTCAACTGCTCATTAAAACCAATTACTTCGTTATGTTTATGTTTGATCTCTGCTTTTAATGCATTTACTACTGCATCCTGCAAAACAATTTCATCATTTAATTTTTCTAAATTTTTTGCACGGCCTATTTTCTTTCCTTCAAACAAACCAACACTGCCGCCGGTCAATGTGTATTTGCCTTTAACATATTTACCGGTGCGTTCCAAAACAATTGCCCCGTTTGAGTTTTCGATGGCTTCAGCATTTTCGGCGATATACACATTACCCAATAAATGTGCTGCTAATTTTTGATATTGATCGTCAACTTCAATTACACTTAATGCCGAGAAAGTGTTGTTGGGCTGATGTGTTTCAACAATGCCTTCGCTTAATCTATCGAGAATAAAAAAGTTTGCTTTTCCTTTTTTATTAGCATCCAATAAATGCACAGCCTGTAAACCTTCGGCCAAAGTATTTACCACATAATAATTCAAATAAGGTTCCAAAACATTTTCAACTGCTGTTCTGAATTCTTCTTTCACATAAATAATATCCGAAAGGATAGGAGCAGTGTGATTCCAATCAGGATTTTTGTGTAAGAATTTTACGCTCTCAGGATAACCTTCCATCGAATCAATCAAACTCTTCAACAGATCATGTTCATTACGCTTTGCATCAAGCTTTCTTGTTTCTTCGGCTAATTCATTGCGTAAGACTTCTAATTGTTGTTGTGTTTCTAATATCTGTTCTTTGGTTCTGTCGTGATGTTCCTGTAATTGTTGCAGATCAATTCTTTTGCTTTCGAGCAATTGTTCTTTTTCCTGCAACTCAATTCCCAATTGCTCAATTTGCTGTGTCCTGTTTTGTTTTTCGTCGAGCAATTGTGTTTGTGCCCTTTGTAAATTTTGAATGGAAGTATCGGCAACAGCCACTTTCTTTTCTGCATCAAACTGGCTGCGCTGAATTTGCTGGTGTTGATTTCTCGACTGATCAACAGCAGTTCTTTTATCATCAAAAATTTGGCGCTTGTCTTCCACAGCAAACTTTGCTGCGTCTAACTGTGACTGAATTTCCTTTAATTTATTTTCTTCATCAACAACCTGTACTTGGCTGAACTGAATGGAATCTTCGATACCTTTTAACTGGCCCTCTGCTTTTTGCAAAAAGTCTTTCAGGTTAGTTTCCTTCTCAGTTAAATAATGTAATTTTTGAGTAGCAAGATTCTTATCATTCTCTTTGCTGCGAAGGTTTTGCAACAGGTCATTAAACTCGTGCTGCATGCTTTGTAAGGCACGTTCTTTCTCAATAAAATCAACTTTTTCTTTTTCTATGGCAGCATCATCATTTGCGATTTCTGCTTCGAGCTGAATTCTTTTATTTGTTTCTGATTCCTGTTGTTCGTTTAATTCTTTGTAAGTAATATTAAAACCTTCAAGTGCAGCTTTTGCCAATTCAACAGCGATCTCTTTGTAATCTTTTTTTATCTCAAAATATTTCTCTGCTTTCTTTGCCTGATTCTCTAAAGTCTTTAATTGATTGTTGATTTCAAACAATAGATCTTCGATGCGTGCCAGATCCTGCTCTGTTGCATCTAATTTATTTTTTGCTTCTTTTTTTCTTGTTTTATAAATAGTGATGCCTGCAGCTTGTTCCAACATACGGCGGCGACTGTTTTCTTTGTCTTTGATAATATCATCCACCATTCCCAATTCAATGATGGCATAACTATCGTTGCTGACACCGGTATCCAAAAATAAATTATGAATATCTTTCAATCTGCATTGCACATCATTCAATCGATATTCACTCTCTCCATTTTTATAAAACCTTCTGGTAACAGTTACTGTACTGAATTCAGTTGGCAATAAATTTCTTGTATTCTCAAACGTAAGACTTACTTCAGCCAGACCACTCGGGCTTCTTGTTTTAGAGCCGTTAAATACTAACGCATCTAAATTCTCGCTTCGTAATGCTGAGATTTTTTGTTCACCAATCACCCAACGAATACTGTCGATGATGTTACTTTTGCCGCAACCATTAGGGCCAATAATGCCTGTAATTCCTTCGTCGAAACTTACAATCGTCTTATCAGCAAAACTTTTGAAACCTTTGATCTCTAAGGATTTTAATCGCACTGTCTACATTTTTTTTAGTACCTGCGAACATACACAATTGAAAGTAAAAAACAGAAAATAAACAGTTTACTGTGGAGAAGTAGTGATAAAATTTTGTTAACGGGCTGCTGCTACGCTATCAGGCACCTGTTGCCCCTGATTCTTTCAGTGAAAGAATCGCACACTTCAACGTTCTGATTCATTATTCAGCTCAATAAAGTATTCCTTCAAAATTATTTATAACTATTTTACCACAGTGTTCACAGAGATTTATGAGTAGTTAAAAATTCGCTCTGTGCAACTCCATGTCTCTTGCTCTTTCAACTCTGTAGTTAAAATATATTTATTTTTAATTCAACTGCTTACATTATTTATTGTCCAAATACTTTCTTCAATAAACTTGTTGTTTGTGCAACAGGGTTTTTACGAATATTTTTTTCTTCTTCGGCCACCTGGTAAAAAATGCCACTCAATGCTTTTTCTGTAACATAAGCGCTCAGGTCGGTATTCACCTTTTTAACGAATGGTAGTTTATTGTAATTAGAAAACGCGGCATTCCATAATTTAGTTGCATCAACTTTACTCAACGATTGTTTAATGATCGGGTTAAATGCCTTGCTTAACGATGCAGTGGTTTTTTGTTTTAAATAGCTTGTAGCCGAAGTATCAGTGCCTTTTAAAATGGTGGCTGCATCCTGTATGGTCATTTTTTTAATAGCGTCTACAAAAATGGGAGCAGCACTTTTAGCAGCATCTTCGGCGGCACGGTTCATCGATAAGATGGCATCATCTACCTGTGCGCCCAAACCCATATCACGTAACACTCTCTCAGCTTTTGCCGCTTCCGGCGGCATTAATATTTTGACAGCAGCATTCTTAAAAAATCCGTCAGTAGCCGATAACTGCGCTGTGCCTTTTTGTACACCAACATTCAATGCTTCCTTTAAACCTTTGCCTATTTCATCGGTACTTAATCCTCCTTTACCAACTGAATTGATCAATCCTTTCAGGTCTTGTGATTCGGAAACTGTAAACGAGAGAAGAAATACAAACAAATAAAATGCTTTCATTGATTTTAAATTTAAAATAAAAGTAGAGCAGGTAAATTTATTTAAAAGTTAAATCTGTAAAAATAAAAAGGCTGCAATTGCTGCAGCCTTTTGTTTTGTTGTATTTATTCTTATTTCACTGGTTTATATAATAAGCAAGTGCCCTTGCTTTTGTACCTGTTGCTAATGTTCCGTCACCTTTATAATAAATTGTATAGTTTCTTGATAATGGCGATAATGCTAATTTGGCCAATACAACCCTGCCGGATAATACTGGTGAACCTGATGCAGGAGTTCTTGTTACATACAAAGTATCAGCAACAAAGCTGTTGGTACCTAATAAAGAAAATGTAGTAACAGAATCAACGCCGATCTTTGTCCATAAAGTTGCATTACGGGCATATGAATAAATATCAACTGTTTTTGTGCCGGTACTTGTTGTTGCCGAATCATTTCCAACAGCATTAATGAACCTTAAATTATAATATCCCGAATAAGCAACAGGTGTAGAATCTCTGATAAACATTTCTTTAGCAGGATTTCCTGTTAAAGCAGAATCAGTCAATAGGAAAGTATAAAATTGACCAGGACTAACTGTTTTGCTGTAAATTTTAAAAGCAATTGAATCGCCTGTTGTAGTTCCATTTGTAGAAAGCTTTATTTGCAAAGCTCCCGAAGGAATACTTACATAGCCATATCCGGTAGTAAGTACAGGAGCAATTGAAGTACCTCCAAAACTAAGAAACGGTGAATTTATTTTTGTGCCATTCACTATTACATTAAAAGTATCCGCCACTCCAAAAATATTTCTGAAATAAGGTGAAGCATGTACAAACTTTACGTAAGATGTTGTCAGGCTGTTTGGATCAACAGTGGTATATGGTGCAATATAGTCGTTTGACTTAGTGCAGGAAGAATATATTCCAACCAGTGCTGCTGCAAAAAATATATAAAAGATAATTTTTTTCATTCTTATTTATTTTAAAATTAAGACTATGGTTTAGAGTTCCAGCATTCGAGTGTATGATAATCGATTACCTGTGAACCGCCACTTATTGCTCCAATCAAAGTAAGTGATGGTATATCATACAGGAATTCTGAATTATATCTTGGCCTGCATCTGTACACTAATTTTCCATTATTATTTGCAAACAACGCCGCTCCTGTTGAAGGTGCAACTATTGGTGGTGCAAAATCTGCATACACTTGTTTGGTAGTTGCCGGATCAATTGCAGCATTATAATGATACCTTCTCATGTCAGTCCATGTTTCCTGAACACCCCAGCCATATAATGCGATATATTTCTGGAGCATGATCTGCGTTAATGTTAGTGCACTTGCAGTAGCCGGCACAACAGCAGTGTTTGCCAGATAAGCAGCTTTGCTGGAAGGAGTAATGAGCTTGGTAGGATCAACATTAGTTGCATAATTATTAGATAACATATCAAAGTTCAAACTAATTGCATTTGTGTATGCTGCTAATGCTGTTGTTTTATCTCCTTTTCTTAAAGCTGCTTCGGCCAATAGAAATTGCATTTCAGAAGCGGTCATGATTGGAAATTCAGCCGTATTTCTGAATAAATACTTGCTGTTTGCATCCAACCCTGTGAGAGATGTATAAGCATTACCCCAAAAATTATTCGGTTTATCGTTAGTAGATGTTATTTCAACACCGCCATTCCAGGGTACTATTCCTTTGATGGTTCCGTTTGGATTTTCTCTTAACATATACCATGCTCTTGGATCTGCAACACCTGTAAATGCGGTAGTATTTAAGCCGGTCATTAAATTAGCAATATATGCACCTTGTCTAAGCGTGCCTACATTACCTCTGAAAATTCCATAATAACTATTTTGACCGGAGAATCCGCCGCCCGAAAATTTACAAGTTGCATTATCTGCATTCGAGGTCATTGCAAGATTTGCATATTTAATTACCGAGTCGGCAGAATACGTACTCTTATTACTGATGTATGCATAAGATCTTGCCAATATCCCATAAACAAATTTTTTCCATTTGTTTACATCGCCGCCATAGAAATAAGCATCTCCTATGGCAAAATTAGCCGGACTAACTGCACCATCGGTTCTGCTCAGATTTGCTAAAGCATCAAAACATGCTTGTCTGCAAGAATCGTAGCCTAAAGATTGAGGATCATAGTCAAATTGCTGACGTCCCTGATCAAAAGCTTCTTTAACGATTATGCCATCAGCATATTCATTTGCAATTTCTAACCAACCCCAGGCTCTTATTGCCTGAGCTGCACCAACATAATCCCATTTACCCTGAGCAGCACCCCATTGAACCACTCTGTTCAAATTTAATCCCTGA
>JAGWPQ010000300.1 GCA_028877045.1 Bacteroidota bacterium
AGAGTGCGACGCAACAGGTGCCAGATGCTTGTTATGCAGCCCGGTACATCATTATCTAAATAAAAATTTGACAGTTTTATTTTGTTTGTCCTGTAACTTTTTCGTTTTACTTCCGTTACACTGAAAAAATTTATCATGAAAAAAATATTGCTATCATTTGCAGTGATGCTGTTGGCAGCATCTTCTGTAACAGCACAAAAAACTGTGTACGATAATAATGCTGAAAAAAGAACTGTTGGTTCGTTTCATGCAATAGAGGTTTCAGCAGGTATTCAGGTCATCATCACAAAAGGAGATAAAGAAGATTTGGCTGTATCAGCAACAGAAAAGGAATTGATCGCTAAAGTCGAAACTGTGGTAAAAAATGGAGTATTAAAAATAAGTCGCGAAAGCGATTGGAAGTTTTGGGAAAATTTTAAAAACTCGAAAATAAAAGTGTATGTTTCGTACACAACATTGGATGGTTTGGAAGCCAGCAGTGGTGCAAGTATCAGGGGAGCAGATGTAGACATAAATAAATTATTTGTGCATCAAAGCAGTGGTGCTTTAATTGAATTATCGGGCAGAGCAGATGTTTTGGATGTGAGCGGAAATAGTGGTAGCCAATTCAATGGCTATGATCTTAAAACAGTCACCTGCATAGCAAATGTAAACAGCGGAGCTGATGTTAAAATAAACGTGTCGAAAGAAATTTCTGCAAAAGCAAACAGTGGCGGTTCTATCCGCTACAAAGGCGATGGCTCAATTAGAGATATTAATGTGAACAGCGGGGGCTCTGTAAAAAAACAAAACTGATTATTGCGGCCTGACCATTTTGGTCAGGCTTTTTTTTGCAAGGGTTGCGCAAATCTTTACGTAATTAATTTTTGATCTTATTTTTTTTCAATCGAATGGTTGCCGACTTTTCAAAGTCGCTCGACATTTGAATTTCGTAACGTTTTTTTCCATCATACAAGATCAGCACGGCAGTATTGGGTGGAATTGATCCGACATTATTGGCAAACATAGTGATGTCGTTGTATTCAAGATTTTTGTCTAATTGAATTGAAAGTTTTAATGCATCATAACTCAGCATCGATTTTGGTAAAATCAATTTATCATTTTGAAATACTGAAACAGAATCGTAATCTATTTCGCCATTATCGTAAAATTCTAAATTAATGGTGGATGAGTTGACATTGATTTCACGAACAATATCTTTTCGTCTGCTGATCTCTTTTTTTATTGCATTAGTCTGAAACTCTTTTACAGTTTCAATTGTATCCTGTGTTAAAACAAAGGGCAATGTATCGTTCGATTTTTTTAGAATAAAATTTATTGGTGGGGTAGTGTAGCGGTGTGCTTCATCGCTTGTAAAACTTCCTTTCAGATCAGATTCGGTTCTGGAGGCATGCAATAAAAATTTGCCGGTCATGTTTACGGTAATGCCGTCTTTGGCATTAGCTGCCATAAAATGAACCAATTCAAATTCTTTTAATGTTAGAGTTCTGCTTACCGCATCATATATTCCCTGAATGGGTGTAACAAAAAATGTGTCTTTAAAATAGTAATTCAATTCGCCGGTTATTTTTTTTCCCGATTGGCGCAATACCAATTCGGTTAAATAATGATTGTTGGTGCCGCGATATTCTACGGTTCCTGTGCCAAACCAATGGCCGTTTACATTTTGTGCGGTAGAAGAAAAGTATAAAAAAACGATATTTAATAAAATGATCTTTTTGAAAATTACTGTCATTTGAAGCTTAAAATTTTTGATAATTATAGCGCATTGTGACTGTATTAACAAAAATAAAATGAGCGCTTAGGCGCAAAAACAGTACATTTGCGCATGACTATTGAGTTAATATCAAAATTTGTAGAGAACACTACCATCCCTGCAACTAAATCTGTAAAGGTAGATTTTAAGAAAAGAAACTCCATTAACGGCATCATTATTCAGGATAAAGATTACGATGATTTGAAGTCGAAAAACTTCTGGCGCATTGTTCCGGTTTCATTGATGGAAGAGTGGAATAAATCTAAGAATGTTAACCTCGCCAAAATTTACAGTGGCGGAGAATTCACCAAGCTTTCTCTTGTAGCGAATAAAGAGTCATAGATTTCAAAATTCTTTTCTTTAATATGTTGGTCGCCCCGACCAAGTGAATTTGTTTTGTTTTAAAACATCATTATTATTTTATTGTTCAATGCTGAACTGAGTGTAAAAGGGTGCGGCACCACTCCAACTTATATATGAACATAAGTCTGGCGCATAATAATTTTTTATACTGTCTGTATAAGAAAAAATAATCGTTTGAATTATACTAACAGATGTTAGTTCAACCATTATCTTTGTTGTATAAATTTATGCGATATGAATAACAGAACTGTTTACATTGTTTCGGCAGTACGCACACCGATCGGAAGTTTTGGTGGCAGCTTGAAAGATTTTTCTGCCACTCAATTAGGTGCCATTGCCATTAAAGCTGCTGTTGAAAGAGCAGGATTAACGCCCGATAAGGTTGATGAAGTGTATATGGGCAATGTGATACAAGCCAATGTGGGACAGGCTCCTGCGCGACAGGCTGCAAGGTATGCAGGATTAACTGATACCGTTATTTGTACCACTGTGAATAAAGTTTGCGCCAGCGGAATGAAAGCTATTGCACAAGCTGCACAAAATATTTTATTGGGCGATGCAGACATTGTTGTTGCCGGCGGAATGGAAAGTATGAGTAATGTTCCGTTTTATGTTACCAATATGCGTTGGGGAAATAAGTATGGCGACACGAAGTTAATTGATGGTTTATCGCGAGATGGGCTGACTGATGTATATCAAAATTCGGCAATGGGAAATTTCGCTGAACTATGTGCGAAGGAATGTAATATAACTCGTGAAGATCAGGATGCATTTGCCATTGAAAGTTATAAAAGAAGTCAGGCTGCATGGAACGATGGAAAATTTAATGATGAAGTTGTTCCCGTAGAAGTAGTTTCAAAAAAAGGAATAACTGTTATTGCAAAAGATGAAGAACCTTTTAATGTTAAGTTTGATAAGATACCTGAATTAAAATCAGCATTTATTAAAGACGGGACAGTTACTGCTGCCAATGCAAGTACTATGAATGATGGCGCTGCTGCATTGGTATTGATGAGTAAAGAAAAAGCAGATGCTTTAGGCATTAAACCCATTGCCATCATTAAAAGTTATGCCGATGCGGCACAAGCCCCTGAATGGTTTACTACAACACCAAGTTTGGCCGTACCGAAAGCAGTTGTAAAAGCGGGATTAAAAATGAGTGATATTGATTTTGTGGAATTGAATGAAGCATTCAGTGTTGTAGGTATTGTGAATACACAAAAAATGAATTTGGATAAAGCAAAAGTAAATGTGCATGGTGGTGCTGTTTCAATCGGTCATCCATTGGGTTGCAGTGGTGCAAGAATAATTGTTACACTCATCAATGTATTAAAACAAAACGGCGGAAAATATGGTGCAGCAGGCATTTGCAATGGTGGCGGCGGTGCCGGGGCAATGGTGATTGAAAATGTTTAAAGATATTTAAATGAATATAAAATTTGTAGCTGAGGATTTTTCTCAGCTATTTTTATAGATTAAACTATAGTTTTTAATACGCGGCAAAAAGTTTGCATCTCTTCAACAGTACCCATACTTACCCTGCACCATTTACCACCAAAATGCGCTCGAAATTGTACATAAATATTTTGAGATTCCATTTCTTTTACAAAATCTTTTTGAATGCTATCAATGTTGAACAGAATAAAATTAGTCTGTGAAGGAATGAAATTTAATTTGAGGTCATTGAAAGCGGCATAACAAATTTCTTTTGTTTCTGATGCATGTGCTTTGCATTGTGCTACAAATTTTGTATCATCCAATGAAGCCATTGCAGCAACTGCAGAAATCAGACTCACCGCTGAATCGGGCCAAGGTTGGTATCCACCTAAAGTATCGATCATATCAGGATGAGCAATTGCATAACCTACTCTTGCTCCTGCAAGTCCGTATACTTTTGAAAACGTTTTTGCCACAATGATATTTTTATTGTTGATAGCCAGATCTGCAAGTGAAGGCAGATCCGCATATTCTGTATAAGCTTCATCAATAAATACCAATGTTTTCTTTGATGCTTCTTCAGTAAATTTTCTTAATTCAGTTATATCATTAACAGTACCGGTAGGATTATTGGGATTGCAGATATACACCATTCCTGTTTTGCTGTTAATGCTTGACAACATTTGTTGCAAATCATGAACTCTATTATTATTGAGTGGTATTCTATTCATGGAGAGTCCTAAATGTTCTGCTTGCCCGTTCCAAACTTTATACGCAGGGTCACCCACCAATACTTCTTTATCAATGCCTCTCACATGCAATGCAGCTAAACCAATGATCTCAGAAGAGCCGGCTCCAAGCAAAATATTGCTTGTATCTATGTTCCAATGTGAAGCAATTTTTTTCTTTAAAAGAAGAATATAATCATCCGGATAACGGTTGGTATTTGTATAGGCATCAAGGATAGCTTTACGCGCCATAGGCGATGGGCCATAAGCATTTTCATTACTATTCAATAAGATTTTTTGGTTGCCGGATTTAATTGTTGTTGAAGTTTCTGCTAATAAATCTGAAGCAAAACCTAAACTCGCTAAAGCCAAACTGCTTTGGCGTAACCATTGGCGGCGTGAAGTTGACATACTTGAATAGTTTGTCGTAATATACAATCTTAGATTGAAAATTTATAGCAGGCATTTCGAAATTTACAGTAATTATACAATCCAATCCACCACTCTATTCGCCCATTCTTTTCTGTACGGTGTTTGGATGCGCAGGTAATTGTCGGTATAACCTTCCATCATGCCATTCTTCTCAAAAATTTCAAACAATACTTTTCTTGTTTGTCCCGAATGTTGTTGCGAAAAGTATTGCATCTTCATGTAAGAAAGATTGCGCAATGCTTTATTTCTTTCGTTGCGGATATGTATCGGCACAATATCTTTCATTTCAACAGCCAAAGTATTATCTCTTTCCGAATAAGTGAACACATGCAAATAAGAAACATCAAGTGAATGTAAAAAGTCAAATGTTTCTTTAAATTCTTTATCTGTCTCTCCCGGAAAACCAACGATCACGTCAACACCAATGGCGCAATGTGGCATTAATCTTTTGATGGTTGCCACTTTTTCGGCATACAATTCTCTTTTATAACGACGGCGCATCAATCCTAAAATTTTATTGCTTCCGCTTTGCAAAGGAATGTGAAAATGCGGCATGAACTTTTTACTCTTCGCCACAAATTCAATGATCTCATTCGTTAATAAATTAGGTTCGATGGAAGAGATGCGGTAGCGTTCAATTCCTTCAACTTCATCCAACGCTTTTATCAATTCAAAAAAATCTTCTTCGTATTTTTTATTACCATCAGCACCTTTGCCAAAGTCGCCAAGATTAACTCCTGTTAAAACAATTTCCTTTACACCACTTGCTGCCAAAGCGTTTGCATGTGCAACCACATTTTCAATACTGTCACTTCTGCTTTTACCACGTGCCATCGGAATGGTGCAGAAAGAACAATTATAATCGCAACCATCCTGCACTTTTAAAAATGTCCTTGTCCGGTCGTTCATCGAAAAAGATGCATTAAAATCGCTTACATCCTCGATATCACAACTGCAAATTTTTGCTGAATCACCTTTCGCCAATTCGGAAATATGTTTTACTAGATTAAATTTTTCAGATGCGCCCAAAACCAGATCAACACCGGGAATCTCTGCGATCTCTTTTGGTTTTAATTGCGCATAGCAACCTGTTATCACCACAAAACTTTCAGGTGCTTTTCGTTGGATGCGGCGTACCAAATAACGGCATTCCTTATCAGCATTATCGGTAACAGAACAAGTGTTGATGACATACACATCGGCCACATCATCAAAATCTTTTTTCTCAAAACCTTCCTGCTCTAACATCCGCGATAGAGTAGAAGTTTCAGAAAAATTGAGTTTGCAACCCAATGTGTGAAATGCGATAGAACGTTGCTGCATAAGGGCGGCAAAGATAGGAGAGATGTTGCAATTTGCAGAACGCTGAAATTAAAAAGGGACAAACATTAACGTGTAACATTCATCCCCATGAAAATATTCAATTTTTAGTTTATAAAAATGATAAAGAATTGCCTGCGGGAATATGTGTTGATTTGATAGAAGGAAATTTTTCTTTCAGCCAGTTCAGCATGAATGTTGAGCCTGGTTCTTCGCTGGCAATATGTCCTAAAACGATTAATGAGACTGCATCGCCTTTGGCACGTGCATCACGAACATATTCGGCAGTTTCCCATTCGCTGATCTCACCACAGATCAATACATCCGGCTTGTATTGTCGTATACCGCCTATCTGCATATTTCTGCCTGCGGCACCGGGCTCAAATAAAATCTTTTTGCAAGTTTGATTTACATCACCAATAAATCTTACTTGCTCAATTCCTAATTTAGTTTTGAGATAACCGATGAGTTCTTTTAAACTAACGGACGGAATATTAATTAAGTTTGGCAATGATTTTTCGGAATATTTTTTCCAGTCCAATTGTTCCAGGATGCCCATGGTTACGCCATCGGGTACAAGTCGATGAATATAATCGTGATTACGCCAAACAGTAATATTATTTTGTTTTAAGAGATCCAATTTATATTGATAAACAGCATCGCCTTTTAACCAGGCAACATCATCTTCGTGATTATAAAATGTTGGTTCGTGCGCTATGATAAAGTTTGCATCCAGCGCAATTGTTTTTTTAATTACCTCAACCGTTGCAAACATAGTAGTGACAATGCCTTTTACTTTCATATCGGCTGAGCCCGATTTTAAAGTATCAACTGTTTCTTTTAAAACGCCACCGGGAACATCTTTAATGAACCGGTTCATGATATCTCCAACAGTAACTGTTTCAGTTGGAGTGATGAAGTTTGCTGCTTTACTTACAAACGGGATTGATAATAATACTTCGGCACCTGCAATCATACCAACAGATGCAATAAATTTTCGGCGGCTGTTATCAGTTTTGTGGAAAAATATGTTTTCGGAATGTGTCATAATTTTTTGTTTAAACGACTGATGATTCAATTGTATAAATGTAGATGATTTGAAAATATTTTAAATCATCAGCTTTAATTACTTTGCATGATATTTTAAAACACCTTTTATGATTATCAAAAAAATCAAGCAATTAATTCTGATCTTTTCATTTATGTATATTCCATACGCATCAATCGCATGGGGAATGCTGGGGCATCGTGTTGTTGGCGAAATTGCCGACAGTTATCTTTCTCCAAAAGCAAAAGCAGCCATTAAGGATATTTTGGGAAATGAAACATTGGCCATGGCAAGCAACTGGGCCGATTTTATTAAAGCCGAACCTTCGTATAATTATATCAGCAGCTGGCATTACATTAATTTCAAAGATGGATTATCCGAGACTGAAATGAAAGCATATTTATCGGTTGATACATTGACCGATGCCTACACAAAAATTAATTTTTTGGTTGCTCAGCTCAAGAATAAAAAATTAGAGAAAGAAAAAAAGATAATGTATCTGCGTTTGTTGATCCATATTGTTGGCGATGTACATCAACCCATGCATGTTAGCCGCGAAGAAGATCAGGGCGGTAATAAAATTTATGTGATGTGGTTCAATCAAAAAGCGAATCTGCACAGTATCTGGGACAGCAATTTAATTGACGATCAGAAATTAAGTTATACGGAATACACAAAAGCCATCAATCATACCACAGCAGCACAAAGAGCCGTGATGCAGAAACAGCCTGTATCTCACTGGCTCTACGACAGCTATACTATCGCTCAAAAATTATACAAAGAAATCAATCAACCCGAACAAAGATTAAGCTACCGTTATATTTACGATCATATTCAAATTGCGAATGATCAATTATTAAAAGGGGGTGTACATTTAGCAGGATTGCTGAATCAAATTTTTGCTTAAGAGTTGTTTCACGCAGAGGAAAAGAGTTTTGGAGAATTCTATAATTTTTCAAATTGCTCCTTTTCTCTTAAGCTCTGCGTGAAATTACTCCAAAAATTCTTTCTCGCTTTTTGCAATAACAATGGTTGCAACGCCATTGCCGATGATGTTGGTAATGGCCCTTGCTTCGCTCATGAATTTATCAACGCCTAATAAAAATGCCAGTCCTTCCAATGGTATTTTATGTACCGCTGCCAATGTTGATGCCAGCACAATAAATCCGCTGCCGGTAACACCTGCAGCACCTTTTGATGTAAGCATCAGTATCAATAATATCATCAGCAATTCGCTCAAACTTAATTGCACATTATATAATTGCGCC
>JAGWPQ010000301.1 GCA_028877045.1 Bacteroidota bacterium
GATAAATGATGTGCCACGGTTACTTTCAAATCTATTTTATCTCCGCCTTTTAATTGTTTTGGGAAACTGCAATGCAGGGTTAATTGTTTTTGTTGCTGTGCAGTTACAAAACTATTTATTGAACACAGAACGAATAAAAAGAGAATTATTTTTTTCATGAAATGAATTAAATAAGAATCATAAATCTACAGAACAAATTTTTGATGGCAGAAGCAAAAGTGATGGCAAAAAAAATACCGACAGATTCGGTATTTTTTATAAAACAGTTTGAATGAATTTTATTTTTTAAGAACTGCAGCCATTGTTTTACCAATATCAGCCGGACTTGCAACAACATTAATTCCGCATTCGGTCATGATCTTCATTTTAGCAGCTGCAGTATCTTCGGCACCGCCAATAATGGCACCTGCATGTCCCATTCTTCTGCCTGCCGGTGCAGTTTGCCCGGCAATAAAACCAACCACCGGTTTCCTTTTATTTTCTTTGATCCAGCGTGCAGCATCAGCTTCCATGCTTCCGCCAATTTCACCGATCATAATAATACCATCGGTTTCAGGATCATTCATAAATAATTCAACCGCTTCTTTTGTTGTGGTACCAATGATCGGATCACCACCAATTCCAATTGCAGTACTTATTCCCAATCCTGCTTTCACCACCTGGTCCGCAGCTTCATAAGTTAATGTTCCTGATTTTGAAACAATACCAATTCTTCCTTTCTTAAAAATAAATCCGGGCATGATACCAACTTTTGCTTCGTCTGCAGTAATGACCCCCGGGCAATTTGGTCCAACTAATCTTGTACTTTTTTCCTGTAAATAATTTTTTACTTTAACCATGTCCTGCACCGGAATGCCTTCGGTGATACAAACAACCAACCCAATACCGGCATCAGCAGCTTCCATTATCGCATCGGCTGCAAATGCAGGTGGCACAAAGATGATGCTCACATCGGCAGCAGTAGCCTTAACCGCATCAGCAACCGTATTAAATACAGGTTTATCTAAATGAGTCGTACCGCCTTTATTTGGAGTAACACCGCCCACAACATTTGTTCCGTATTCAATCATTTGAGTTGCGTGAAAAGTTCCCTCAGTTCCGGTAAATCCCTGAACAATTATTTTCGAATTTTTATTAACTAATACAGACATAGCTTTTAAATTAAATTTTTCGTGCCGCAAAAATAGGAGAAAACAAAGTAGCGTACCGTGATAACTGTATAAAGTTTAGTGATTTTTATTTTTTTGTTTTCGGGCTATCGTTTTTCATGGCATCACCTGTTGCCACGCTCGGTTCAAAGTTCCGTTTTTATGGCAGCAATGCGTGGCAGCCTTTACTGAGCTTGGCGAAGTATCAATCACTTGTACTTTCTGTACATGACTCAACAAAAAAGACCCGATGCTAAAAAACATCGGGGTTGAAACTAAAACCACATCTCCCTGAAAAAAAACATCTGCTTGTGTAAATGGCAGATACCTTTCATGTTTTAAATGCTGCTTTTTAGCAATTAGCAACAAGAATTTAGTTCAAATCAAAAATATCGCTGCCAATCCATACTT
Organism: Bacteroidota bacterium; assembly: GCA_028877045.1. Classification (GTDB taxonomy): domain Bacteria; phylum Bacteroidota; class Bacteroidia; order Chitinophagales; family Chitinophagaceae; genus CAIQDX01. Next base: position 1,560 of record JAGWPQ010000301.1, read on the forward strand.
TTGCGGCTCTAAATTTTTATTATGGCATCAACAGCAGATATCAGCCGCGGCATGATTTTAAAGCTCGACGGCAGTTTATACAACGTAGTTGACTTTGGCGAAAACAAAACGGCACGTGCTGCCGCAAAGGTTTGGGCTAAATTAAAGGGCGTTGACAATAACCGCTCTATCGAAAAAACGTGGAACAGCGGCGAAACTATTTTCCCGGTTCGTGTAGAAAAGAAAGCATATCAGTTTTTGTACAAAGACGAAAGCGGCTATAACCTGATGAACAACGAAACTTTTGAACAAATTACTTTATCGGAAGAAATGATCGATGCACCTCAATTTTTAAAAGATGGCGGCGAAATCTTTGTGTTCATCAACACAGAAACAGAACAACCCATCGGCGCCGAATTGCCCGAAAAGATCGTTGCCCAAATCACTTACTGCGAGCCTGGCGTTCGTGGCGATACAGCAACAAGAGCATTAAAATCGGCAACCATCGATACCGGCGGAACGGTTAATGTTCCTTTATTTGTTGAGGAAGGAGAATTTATTCGCATCAATACCAAGACCGGCGAATATGTTGAAAGAGTAAAGCAATAATTCTTTAGCTTAATATAAAATGAGATAGCAAGGCTATCTTTTTTTATTGACCGTTTAAAGAAATATAGATAAATAATTTAAAACAAGCGAATATTTCTATTTTTTAAAAAAACCTTGTTTTTGGCAAAAATTAGCTATTTTGCCCCTCTTTTCGTAATAAAATAAGCGTTTTTACCCCAAAACTTGCCTTTTATGGACTTAAAACAAATTCACGAATTAATCAAGATTGTAAACAAAAGTAACATAGGTGAAATCAGTATTGAAGATAAAGATGGCAAGGTAACCATCAAGCAAAAAGAAGAACAGGTTGTTACTGTTGCCCCGGCTCAGCACCAGGTTTATAATGTGGCTCCAACATCTCAGCCGGCTGTTGCAGCAGCACCTCCACCCGCTGCCCCTGCGGCACCGAAGGCTGCTGAAAAGACCGACAATTATGTTACGATAAAAAGCCCGATGATTGGAACTTTTTATCGTCGCCCTTCCCCTGATAAACCAAATTATGTAGAAATTGGTTCGACCATCGAACCCGGAAAAACCATATGTATCATCGAAGCGATGAAACTCTTCAACGAAATTGAAGCAGAGATAAAAGGAACTATTGTAAAAATTTTAGTTGAAGACAATAATCCTGTTGAATTCGATCAGCCATTATTTTTGGTAGAACCTGCATAGTTTTTTGATGCGCAGGAATGCAACTGTGTGAATAGATTATTCTGCACATCAGTACATTTTTTAATTTTCAAATTGTATAAATGTTCAAAAAAATATTAATAGCAAACAGAGGCGAAATAGCATTACGCGTCATTCGCACCTGTCGTGAAATGGGTATCAAAACAGTTGCTGTTTATTCAACAGCTGATAAAGATAGTTTGCATGTTCGCTTTGCTGATGAGGCTGTTTGTATAGGTAAACCTGCCGGAGCCGAATCTTATTTAAATATTCCGAATATCATGGCTGCTGTTGAAATTACCAATGCCGATGCGGTTCACCCCGGCTATGGTTTTTTGGCAGAGAATGCAAAATTTTCTCAGATATGTGCTGATTACGGAATTAAATTTATTGGCCCAACGCCCGATATGATCAATTCGATGGGTGATAAGGTTACTGCAAAAGAAACAATGATCAAAGCAGGGGTTCCTGTTGTGCCGGGCGGAGAAGGTTTGTTGGAAAGTATCGAACAGGCAAAATCAATTGCAAAAGAAATCGGATATCCTGTTATTTTAAAAGCAACAGCCGGTGGTGGCGGAAAAGGTATGCGTTTGGTTTGGGAAGAAAGTCAAATGGAACACGCATACAACACTGCAAAAATTGAAGCAGCCGGTTCTTTTAAAAATGATGGTATTTATCTTGAAAAATTTGTTGAAGAACCGCGTCATATCGAAATACAAATTGCAGGTGATCAGTATGGAAATATTAGCCATTTGAGCGAAAGAGATTGCTCCATTCAACGTCGTCATCAAAAATTGGTGGAAGAATCTCCATCACCTTTCATGACCGCTGATCTGAGACAAAGAATGGGTGATGCTGCCAAAAAAGCTGCACAGGCCATCAACTATGAAAGCGTTGGTACCATTGAGTTTTTGGTGGATAAGCATCGCAATTTTTATTTCATGGAAATGAATACGCGTATTCAGGTTGAACATTGTGTTACAGAGGAAGTAACCAATTTTGATCTGATCAAAGAACAAATATTAATTGCAGCCGGCAGGCATATCAGCGGTAAAGATTATGAACCAAAGATGCATGCCATCGAATGTCGTATCAATGCCGAAGATCCATATAATGATTTCCGTCCTTCACCGGGAAAGATAACAACATTGCATACTCCGGGCGGACATGGTGTTAGGGTTGATAGCCATGTTTACACCGGTTATGTTATTCCGCCCTATTACGATTCGATGATCGGAAAATTAATTGCAGTTGCACAAACAAGAGACGAAGCTATCAGCACCATGTATCGTGCATTGAGCGAGTATGTAATTGAAGGTGTGAAAACAACCATTCCTTTTCATTTGCAATTAATGCAGAATGAAGATTTCAGAAGCGGGAATTTTACCACTAAATTTTTGGAAGGTTTCAAATTAAAATAATGGCAAGCAATATTTTTATTGCCTGCTAATTATTTATTTTCTGCGGAACCAATCGCTCAGATATTTTTTCTGTTTCTTCGGCACCGCGCAAACCACCTTCATGATATTCGGCATCTTCATTCACATTCCACAGGTCATATAATTCATTGCCTGCAATAATATTTTTTGCAGCCAGCATTGCTGTCATCATACTGTGATCCTGGTTATTATATTTATGCATGCCATTTCTTCCCACTAAATATAATCCGGGATAATCTTTCAATGCTTCTCTTACTGCATCTACATTTGCTTTGTACGAATGATCATATACAGGATATGCTTTTGGTTGACGCACCACATATCCGTCAACAACAGCCGATTGTTTTGTTAAACCAATTTCTTCTA
>JAGWPQ010000302.1 GCA_028877045.1 Bacteroidota bacterium
CATCAGCAAACCTGTTAACAGCATTAAACAGGTTTGGAAAATTTAATGCAGTCAGAGTGTTAAAAAACTGTCAGCCCGGTATTGTATAAACCCGGTTATCTATCGGGCATTATTAAAGCCAAAAAGGCCGGGGATGATAAAGTAATTGTGATGAAAACAATAACAGGGAATAACGGTAAAAATGCAGGTCATCTTTTATGTGCTGATGGTATTGGCATTGAAACATTTTTGGCGGGATAATTTATAAAACAGAATTTCGAAAGAAAATGCTTTATTTTTTTTTGAATTAGAATTGCATTTTTTACAACTATTGATATGCATGATCTGTTCGATTATATCGAGAAATTAGAATTAGTAGCATTCTTTTCGGCCTACCCGGTGGTATATTTTATTGTGTTCTATATTTCATCCGATATCAAATGGATACATTCACCACATATCAAAAAATTGCCCGTCTATCTCCCAAGGGCTTATGCTTTAACTGTTACGCTTTATTGTGCGATGAAAATAAATGAGTACCTGCCTATCCATATATCAACATTTAGTTTCGATCGCACAAGCTTATATTTTTATTTAAAAGGATGGGCATTTTCAGGTCTTATATTTTGGTTGCCCGGTATCAATACAAAAGGCAAATGGGCACTAATACACAGCATCCCTTTTATTGTATTGATTGCGTTCGATTTTTTCAACTATTATAATCATGAGATAAAAATAGAAACAGTTCATAACGAAATGCAATTGTATTTTGTAAGTGTATTGATAAACCTTGTTACCCTATCGATGGTTGCACTTTATTTTGGTATCAGAAATAAAAGATAAAGTTTTACATCTTTTACACCCTCTTTTATTATTGTTAAGGCATTGATGGTTATACTTTATTGTGTCATTTTTTTTACAGAACAAATAATCTGCATTTCCTCTCAAATCAGTTTTAATGATATTATTCAGTTTTTTTATTGACTAATGTCATATAAAAACCAGGTTTACGGGATTCGATGACATTTGTCACATTTTTACTTGAGTTATATCATAAAATCATTTGATTAAAATCATATAAATATAATTTTTACTGTTCAAACTTTGACCTCCAAATCAATGGTTTAACACTTAAAATTATTTTATGAAAATTTTTAAAACAAATCTCATCTTAGGTACCCTCGTATTTGTATCTATTTTGGGGTATGTGCTTAGCTGCACACATAAAGACGTAGCAGTTCCTGCAGCTGCATCAAACGAATTAGTAATTGTAAGAGGAACAGCCGTTCTGAAGCCAGGCACTATGACAAAAGGTGATACTACTCAATGGAAGTTGGACAAGGTTCACTCTAATGTAATGTGGTCAACCAATTACATGGGTGCTGCGGGTTTATTGACCGGTCGTTTCAATCAATTTGGTATGCACGATGTTGTAACCGCCGAAATGATCAACTACGTTACAACAGGTCAACCCGTATTAGACAGTTCATGGGCTTTTGATGAAGCACATCCTGAGAATTCTTATTTCAACGGTTATGTTCAGATGGATCAGTCAAACACCGGTGAACCCGGAAGAGATGGCGGTTGTTATTTGGCTTCTGTGGGTGCTCCCGCAATTGTAGCAGGTACACAAAATTTAACTAATGCAAACATCGCTAAGATCAAAACAACAAAAGTATCGTTTGACCCAACCAGCGCCGACTATATAGTTAACCTCAACCTTACCTGGCAGGGCCCGTCTTCTGCACCGGTAACAAAAGCATTAGTTGGAAAATTACATTTTGTACCGGTTGCAAAAATTACGCCTGCAACAGGAACACCTTATAATGTAATGGGTTTGCAATTGAAATTCCAGTTTAACTGCCGCGATTATGGTGTAACAAGCACTAGCATTGCCGATAACATAAACATCGAATGCAATATGAATTTCAATAACAAATAATGAAAGTCCTAAAATCAATTAACATGAAACGAATTACTATATATTCCAGTTTCCTAGTGCTCCTTTTATTTGCACTTACCGGATGTTACAGAGATATCATATATCCTGCTACAGCTGTTGATCCCAATGGACCACCACAATTTGTAAGTTTTAAAGCAGATCTCATTCCTCTATTTGCCAATAACTGTGCAAAAGCAACCTGCCATGTATCGGGTAGTGTAAAACCTTACCTAACATCAGATGTAGCCTATGTACAATTAACCGGTGGCGGATTTGTGAATATCCTTGTTCCCAATCAAAGTATCATTTACCAAATGATCAATGGCGATATGCAGCCCAATATTCCATCTGCAAAAGACAGACAAAAAATATATGACTGGATACGCAATGGCGCACCAAATAATTAAGAGATTTTTAAATTAAATAAAA
>JAGWPQ010000303.1 GCA_028877045.1 Bacteroidota bacterium
GAATAGTTTTGGTTTATACTGTTTTTTTATTGATAACATCTTTCAGTGTGTTTAGTCTGGAAGATAACAGCAGCAAGGGTTTGCTTAGTTTGCTGAATGTTATTTTAATTGTTGTGCCGTTGGTGAGTATTATTTTTTCAACGATCTATGTGTACAACAGTGCCGAGTTTATTGAGCTGCTGGTGAGTCAGCCCTTGAAAAGAAAATCAATTTGGTTGAGTTTATTTACGGGACTTTCATCGTCACTATCATTTGCATTTTTTGTTGGCGCAGGAATCCCAATTTTAATTTATCAGGCAAACACAATTGGATTTATGATGATTGCTGTTGGCATTTTGCTGAGTGTAATTTTTGTAGCCATTGCCATGCTTGCTGCAGTGCAAACAAGAGATAAGGCCAAAGGCATTGGCATTGCTATTTTGTTATGGTTATATTTTTCGTTGTTGTTTGATGGATTGGTTTTATTTATGCTGTTTCAGTTTGCCGATTATCCGTTGGAAAAACCAATGATTGCAGTGAGTGCATTGAATCCGATTGATCTGGGCAGGATATTAATTTTATTGCAATTAGATGTATCGGCAATGATGGGATATACAGGAGCGATATTCAAAGACTTTTTCGGAACAATAACAGGTGCGGTATTTTCTTTCACGATCCTTTTATTCTGGATCGGAATACCAACATTTTTCTCAACAAGAAAATTTAATCGCAAAGATTTATAAACAGCATAAATCAGTCTAAATATTTTTTATGAAAAGAGATATAGAAAACCGTGAAGATATTAAGTTGCTGGTAGATCAATTTTATGATAAAGTAAAAGCCGACGAAGTAATTGGATTTATTTTCAATGATATTGCAAAAGTAAATTGGGAAAAACATTTGCCCGTGATGTATGATTTTTGGGAGAATGCCATTTTTTATTCGGGAACCTATTCGGGCAATCCCATGAGTTTACATCATCACCTGCATCATATACGACCATTGATCAGTAAGCATTTCACGCAATGGAATAAATTATTCGATGAAACGGTTGATGAAAATTTTGAAGGAGAGAAAGCAAAATTGATAAAACAAAGAGCATTGAGTATTTCAACAGTGATGCAGCAAAAAATATTTCATGTGAACACCGATAGAGGTCACTTGTAAACAAAAAAGAAAAGCATGAAAATAGTTTCATGCTTTCTTTTTTTATGGAGGGGGTATTATTTTTTTGGAGGCAACAAAACACCGTCGATCACATGAATGATCCCGTTTGATGCGGGGATGGAAGCAACGATGGTTGAAGTACCGTTAACCATAATCTTTCCATCTTTCTTAGTGATTTTAATATTATCTCCGTTCACCTGACCAATAGTTTGTCCGTCTTGAAAGGCATCTGCTTTATAAACACCAACAGAAACGTGGTATTGTAAAATGTCGGTTAAAGCTTCTTTCTTTTCTGGCTTTAATAAACCCTCAACAGTTCCTGCGGGTAGTTTATCAAATGCAGCATTGGTAGGTGCAAACACTGTAAATGGCCCGGCATTGCTTAATGCATCTACTAGATCTGCTGCTTTTATTGCAGTTACTAATGTTGTGTGATCTTTACTGCCAATAGCAACCTGAACAACATTTTTTTGAGAAGCATCATCTTTAACACCCGATTGTCCGGCAGTTTTATTGTCGGCAGATGTAGCCGTGGCGCTGGTTGCAGCACTGTCGCTGCTGTTACATGCTGCAATTGCAAACAAGGAGGCTGCAATTAATAGCAAACTAATTTTTTTCATATAGAATTGTTTAAAAGGATTATGAAATAAAAATACTGTCGATGTACATTGGATATTATGCGTAGAATCATAAATCAGTGGAAATGTAATATCAGAAGCGAAAAGAGGTAAATCTATAGTGTATAGATATGTTTTTCGATTATATAAAATCGCCATTTAGCTGTAAAGCAATTAGTAAATTTGCATCAGGCCAGATTGGCGACTGAATTATTTAAATCTGTCTAATAATTTTTTGTGATATGCGACACGAATGAATAAAAGTTCAGCGGGTTTGTGGTTACAAGCACTTAGGAAATGCGGCTGTAGTGTGATCGCTAACAAGGAAAATAGATTGCGACTGGTGAACTTTACGCTACAAAAATGAAAGAATGCGAAGGAAGAAATAAAAGAAGTGATGTTGACGGTATATAAGTTGCAGTGACAGATGAGAAAGAAGATCTATTTACCGACACTGCATATTTATTATCAACAACAAGGTGATGATAGATGAAACAATACTGAGTAGAACCAGAAACCCTCTTGTTGAAGCAAGATAAATTCAATCTAATATTATATGCTTTTGTAAGTAAGAAGTATGTCTTGATCAAATTGTTCGACCTTTTGGAGTTCCATGTTTATAATTTGATCAATAGTTTGTTCTTTTTTTATGTTGAATA
>JAGWPQ010000304.1 GCA_028877045.1 Bacteroidota bacterium
TGTGCTGTGTTGTGCGCCCAATTGACCTGCACTTCCGTTACCACCGCGGAAAACTATCGGGCAAGAAATTTGTCCGCCGCTCATTGCCAGCATCTTTGATGCAGTATTTAATATCTGATCCAAAGGCAAAACAGAAAAGTTCCAGGTCATGAATTCAACAATGGGTCTTAAACCGTTTTGTGCAGCGCCAACGGCTACCGCAGCAAAACCTAACTCGGAGATCGGCGTATCGATAACACGTTTGGCACCAAATTCGGCTAACATACCCTGGCTTACTTTATAAGCGCCATTATACTCGGCAACTTCTTCACCCATCAGCAAGACTCTTTCATCTCTACGCATTTCTTCACTCATGGCTTCACGCAGTGCCTCTCTAAAAGCAATTGATCGCATACTGTTTTTAATTATAAATGAGGGGCAAAAATATAAGATTCTGCAGTATAAAACCAAAACTGCTGAAATATGGGCAAAAAAAAATCCTCCTGCTGTTATAGCAGAAGGATTTTTACTTACTAACCCGTGTACATTAAAATACATTATATCCAAAGCTTACATAGTAGAGACCACCAATGTTAGCATTACCAAAACCATCAATATGATAGTTATTGAAAATATTTGAAGCCCCTACTTTGATCAAGGATTTAATTTCAGGTAACTTGTAGCTGACCATTGCATCAACTACACCAAATGCAGGCACTTGACCGGTAGCAAAGGAACTTTGATAAAAGAAAGTATCCTGCCATTTATAAACTACACTAAAGCCATATAGATTATGATAACCAAAACCTGTATTGCTTAATCCAAGATTAAACCGTGTTTTAGGAGTGTTGAAATAAGAAACAAAATTTGGGTCACTAGGTTGATTTGCTACATGATCAGAAAATAAATTGGTACTAATATTGAAATTAGATGGCAATAAATATTCCAATGAAACACCCCATCCTTGTGTATTAACCGTACCGGTTGCATTTTGTGCTACGCTAAATGTTTTTCCGGTTGCAATCTGAATTCCATTTGAAGAGGTTATGAAATCATTATAAGTTGCATAGTACATATATGCATCAACTAGTAATTTTTTAGTCAATAACCCTTTATAACCAAACTCATAAGATGAGGATTTTTCAGGTCTGATCGGTGAAAATGTAAGAACGCCATTGGCACCATAAACAGGGTTTGTATTTAATTGATAATAATTGATCAATGGCTGTAATCCGCCAATTAAATATGTACCACCGCCAACAACTAAATTGATCCATTGATTTTGTGTAGTGGGGAATCTATATGCTTGTTGATATGAAAAACGCAAATTATTGTCCTTGGCTATTTTAACTACTGCAGAAACACGTGGTGTGAATCTTCCATCGAAATTTTGGTTCTTATCATAACGACCGGAAGCAGTTAATTTCAAAACATCATCAAATAATCTTTGAGACAATTGAGCATAAGCGCCCATTTCTTCAATCAATATCTTACCCGGATTCATTGAAGTTCTGTCAGCAAATAAAGTTCCTTCAGAATTTAACCAATATCTCTTCCAATTGCCACCAACCAATAACTCAGTTTTTGTTTTAGCTAATCCAAACGCATCGGTTAAATTATATTGACCTTCTAAATTGTATAAAGAAGTTTTATCCAGGAAAAGTGCGCCACCTTTTGAAATTGGGGTTTGTACTATTTTTTGGAAAAGAGGATTTGTATAAATGGGTCCACTTGGTCTTCCTTGATCAGCATATGCCCTCGCAGCATTTGCAGCAGCATTTAAGCTTAAGCCTGCAGCAACACCTTGTGTATAAGCACTCATATAAGTTGGATACCATGTTGTACTTGGCATCCAGGCTTCATTAAAATATCTTGCAGCAATTGTTGCGTTATAAGAATCACCGGCATCCTCTAAAGTCATGTAGGCTCTAACATACCAGTCTTTGCTTTTCAATTCTACTTTATATTGGCCCATTCTCAAATTCTTCAAAGAATAACGATCACTACCGGTGTAAACAGTGTTACCGGTTCCCCAATTAGCAGTTAAAGAAGCTTCAATATTATTAGTAAGCTTATAATACAAACCACCTGATAATTTCACATTTAAAGTTGTTGGATTAACAACATCGCTTTCATTGTAACCTGTACGGCTAACGTTAACACCATTGAAATAATTTTTAGTTGAATTTGAACCATAAAGTATTGGTGCATAAGAAGCTAATCCTGCAAGTGGTCCTGTAAATAATGATTGAAATTGTGCCAATGTATAACCTGCACCAATAGCACCATCAAGAGTAGGCAACAATGTTGGACCTCCAGCAGCTGCAGCAGCGGCTCTTACAGCGCCGGCAATACCCTGCAGTCCCTGAGTTGTTTCATCTCCATAAACATTTACACCATCATAATTTGGATCAGTAGTTCTATTTCCTGTAGTTACCTGACCAAATGGGGCTCCATTAACTGAAGCACGATTATAGTTAGAAGTATTATTAGCCAGCCAATCTCTGGTTTGAATAAATTGGGCTCCAATTTTAAATGCTAATCTTTCATTCAGTTTCTTTGCCCAACGGGTACTCCAGTCAAAATAAGGACTAACCGCACGTTGAGAATTATCTATATCCTTAACTCCTTGTTTAATTTGAAAACTAAATCCCTGATATTTGAAAGGATCCTTACTGGTAATCAGTAAAGTACCGTTCATGCCACCCGGACCATATAATGCAGAAGATGCGCCAGACAAAAGTTCCATATTATCAACATCTAATTCTGTCAATCCAATAATAGCACCAACAGAAAAGTTTAAACCGGGTGCCTGATTATCCATTCCATCAACGATTTGATTTAAACGAGTGTTACCACTACCATTAAATCCGCGTGTACTTGGCGTTTTAAAAGTCAAGCTGGATGTTGTCATATCAACCCCTTTTAAATTACCAATAAGGTCATAATAGCTTGGCGCAGCAGAATTACGTATGGCTGTAGCACTTACTCTTTCAATAGAAACAGGAGATTCAAGTATCCTTTCAGGAACACGAGATGCAGATACAACAACTTCATCTCCCAACGTATAAGAAGGAGCAATTTGTACATTGATCTCATCAGAAACTTGCGATACAGCAACCTCTTTTTCTGTAAAACCAACAGATGAAAACACCAAAACAAATGGAGGTTTCTGAGTAGTTGTAAATTTGAAATAACCATTGTCATCTGTAAAAGTACCGGTTGTAGTTCCTTTGATCGTAACAGATACAGCTGTCACAACTTCTTTTGACTTGCTGTTTTTTACACTTCCCGATACTGTTGTAGTTTGAGCATAGCTTGTAATTGTGCTGATAACTAAAATAATCAACAAGCTAATGAAGCTAAAAATTTTTCTCATATTGGCAGTTTTTATTTGAATTGTAAAGCAAAATACTGATTGTTATTTTTATGCAAAAATTTAATTTGTACACAAATAAAGATTTCTTGTTGAGAAAAATCTTTCGACAACAAGTTTTTTCTTGTTTTTACGCTGTTACTTTGAACTATGACAACACTTAAATTTCCCGGTCAAACCTTTTTTTATAAAGGAAAAGTAAGAGATGTTTATTCCATCGGTAACAATATAATGATAATGATTGCAAGCAATCGCATCTCGGCTTTTGATGTTGTTCTGCCCCGTCTTATTCCATATAAAGGACAGGTTTTGAACCAGATAGCTGCATTTATGCTTAATGCAACAAAAGATATTTGCCCCAACTGGTTATTAAATGTTCCGGCACCAAATGTTAGCATCGGAAAAAGATGCGAGCCATTTAAAATTGAATTGGTTGTTCGCGGTAATTTAACCGGTCACGCATGGAGGACTTATTCATCAGGCAAAAGAAATTTATGCGGTGTTACTATGCCCGAAGGTTTAAAAGAAAATGACTTTTTTCCATCACCCATCATCACCCCATCAACAAAAGCTTCCGAAGGCCATGATGAAGATATCAGCAAAGAAGAAATCATTCAACAAAAGTTAGCAACAAAAGAAGAATGGGTCGTACTCGAAAAATATGCTTTGCAATTATTTGAAAGAGGAAAATCCATTGCTGCAAAACGCGGATTGATATTAGTAGATACAAAATATGAATTTGGAAAAGTGGGCGATGAGATCTATTTGATGGATGAAATTCATACACCCGATTCGTCGCGCTATTTCTATGCCGACGGTTTTGAAGAACGCCAGTTAAAAGGCGAACGTCAAAAGCAATTAAGCAAAGAGTTCGTGAGAGAATGGTTGATCGAAAATAATTTTATGGGCAAGGCCGGACAAACCGTCCCTGAAATGACCGACGAATGGGTTAATACTATTTCAAAA
>JAGWPQ010000305.1 GCA_028877045.1 Bacteroidota bacterium
CTATGAGCAGGGATGATATTGTTGCACAAATTCCATCGCTAAATAAAAAATATCTTTTTTATTCCGATTATGCTGATGCAACCATCAATCAAATATTTAGTGGTGATGAATTAAAAGAGGCACTTCATTTGCAAACCAATTTACTCTCTACAATTTGGTTAGAAAATAAAGGGAAGGATGGTTTTGTTATGCACGAATTACCTGTACAGGCACAACAGTCGCCTGTCTTTTCAATTGCAATCAAAGATATAAATAAAGATGGGAAACCGGATTTAATACTTGCTGGTAATAACAGTTATACAAGAATTAAGTTTGGACGCTTTAATGGTAGCAATGGTACTATTCTTCTTAATAACGGTAAGGGGAATTTTATTGCAGCGAATTCTTTTACATCAGGCTTAACTATGCCCGGTGATGTAAGGAGTTTGTTGCTACTTTCAAACAAATTATTTGTTGGGGTTAATGATGCCTACCTGCAATGTTTTGAGATGAAATAAACAAGAAGATATTTTTATTAAAAGTAAATGAAGACCTAATTACAGGCTTGTATCATTCTTTTAAACTTTACTTGCAGTTTTCTCAATTAACTCCTTCAGCAGATCATTTTGTATTTTTAGTTGCTTAAGTTGTTCCTGTCTTAAAAATATGAATTGCTTTACCCATTTATATACAATCCAAAGAATGCTTCCAACTAAAATGAACGGGATGCCATAAGCTAATATAAAAATGAGATTTTCAATAGCAATACTATAATTTTAAAAAGTTAAGATAGTAATAGATTTTGTAATTTTTAACAATGAGCAGTCACAAAAGCATGGGTTTCGGGCATTTTCTGCAAACTTTATTTCTGCCAATTTTTCCCTTTTCTTTGCGTTGGCAAAAAAATTGAGCATTAGCAAACGATCATTAAAAATAATTATGGAAGAAAAAGAAGTGCAGCAAACCGAAATGGCTGACAGTAATGCCACTATACCTACTGACGAAAATGCAGCAGGTGATACTCTTTTGAAAGAACCCGTTGCGGAAGAGAACGAATTAGAAAAATTAACCAATGAGCTTGCTGAACAAAAGGATAAATACATCCGGTTGATGGCAGAGTTCGAAAATTTTCGCAGGAGAACATCAAAAGAAAGATTGGAATTAATTCAAACAGCCGGTAAAGACGTAATAATTTCTTTATTGGAAGTAATGGATGATTGTGACCGTGCTGAGAAACAATTGCAGTCCAATGCCGACATAGCTGTTCAGAAAGAAGGCATTCAGTTAGTGTTTAACAAAATAAGAAGCACATTACAAAGCAGAGGGTTGAAGACGATGGAAAGTATCAACACTGTTTTTGATGTTGAAAAACACGAAGCCATAACCGAAGTTCCAGCCCCAGATAATAAATTAAAAGGAAAAGTAATTGATGAAGTTCAGAAAGGTTATTATTTGAATGATAAACTTATTCGTTTCGCAAAAGTGGTGGTAGGAAAATAATTAGCCAATCAGTGAATTTGATAATTAGCCAATGAGATCATTGCCGAATTGTCGAATTATCAAATTATTTGAATTATGTCAAAAAGAGATTATTACGAAATATTAGGTGTAAATAAAAGTGCATCAGCAGATGAGATCAAGAAAGCATACCGTAAAGTGGCCATGCAGTTTCACCCTGATCGTAATCCCGGCGATAAATCGGCAGAAGAAAAATTTAAAGAAGCAGCAGAGGCTTATGAAGTATTGAGTGATGCCGATAAAAAAGCAAAGTATGATCGTTACGGTCATCAGGCTTTTGCTCCCGGAAGCGGTGGCGGCGGTTTCCATGCAAGTAATATGGAAGATATCTTCAGTCAGTTTGGAGATATTTTTGGTGATGATATGTTTGGCAATTTCTTTGGCGGCGGCGGCAGAAGAGGCGGTGGAGGAACAGGCCGATCAAGGGGTCAGCGCGGAAGTAATCTTCGTATCAAAGTAAAATTAACCTATGAAGAAATTGCAAAAGGTGTTTCCAAGACCGTTAAAGTAAAAAAATATGTTGTTTGTTCTACCTGCGGCGGCAACGGAGCAAAAGATAAAAGCAGTATTCAAACCTGCGGAACGTGTGGTGGCAGCGGACAGGTGAGAAGGGTTCAAAATACTTTCTTGGGACAAATGCAAACAGTTACAACTTGTCCAACCTGTAACGGCGAAGGTTCAACCGTTACTGCAAAATGTACAGCATGCAAAGGCGAGGGAAGAGTATATGGCGAAGAAACGATCAATATCGAAATACCTGCCGGTGTTCAGGAAGGTATGCAATTAAGCATGAATGGAAAAGGTAATGCAGGAGAACGTGGTGGCTTGCCGGGCGATTTGATCATTCAGATCGAAGAAGAACAACATGCAGAACTGCATCGTGATGGATTGAATGTTGCTTACGATTTACACATTTCATTTCCTGATGCCGCATTTGGTGCAAGTGTCGAAGTGCCAACCATTGATGGACGTGCAAAAATTAAAATTCCAGCAGGAACACAAAGCGGGAAAATATTCAGATTGAAAGGAAAAGGATTTCCTGAAGTGCAGGGTTATGGCAAAGGTGATCAATTGATCTACGTAAATGTTTGGACACCGCAGCACATCAGCAGTGAAGAAAAAGAAATGCTTGAAAAATTAAGCAACAGTCCTAATTTTAAACCTCAACCCGATAAAAACGCCAAGAGTTTTTTTGAAAGAGTGAAAGAAGCGTTTAGTTAATTGATGTTTACATTTATTTCTTTGGTGCACGGTAAAATAATGTTACCAACTTTATAATGTTACCGAATTCGTAATTTCTAATTTGTACTTTTATTCTTACTTATGAATTGTACAACAAATTTTTTACCATACCAAAGAACAGGTTATTTCTCGGCCATTGCAATCGATTATCTGCAACAACACAAACAGCTGCAACCATTTTATAATTATGAAGTTTCTGTTGATGGAATAAAAAAATCTATCGAATCAAGAAAAGCATTTTCAACCAACAGAAAACTATTGGTTGATGAGTTAAGAAAACAATACACCGGTATTTCTTTATCGGCGAAGCAGGAACAACATCTTCAATCATTGCTTTCCGAAAATACTTTTACCATCACCACGGCACATCAACCCAATATTTTTACGGGGCCCTTATTTTTTATTTATAAAATATTTCATGCAATTAAATTAGCCGATGAATTAGCCGATGAATTAACCGATTATAAATTCGTTCCGGTTTATTATATGGGAAGTGAAGATGCTGATCTGGACGAATTGGGATTTATCAACCTGGATTCGAATAAAATAATGTGGAATACAAAACAAACCGGTGCAGTTGGTAGAATGAAGGTGGACAAGGCTTTCATTAAATTGATCGATTTGATTCACGGACAAGTCGGTGTTCATTCTTATGGTAAAGAATTGACCGATTTATTTAAACAGTTTTATGCCGAAGGCAAAACAATTCAACAGGCAACTTTAGAATTAGTGAATCATTTATTTGCTGATTTCGGGTTACTGATTTTAATTCCGGATAATGCCGCATTAAAAAGATCTTTTCAATCGGTCTTTGAAAAAGAATTGACCGATGAATTTTCTCATAAAGCAGTTGTGCAAACCATCAATGAATTAAGAAAAAGCTATAAAATACAAACGAGTGGCAGGGAATTGAATTTATTTTATTCAATTGATGATAAAAAAGAAAGGATTGAAGTTACAAGTAACAAGTTGCAAGATTCAAGTTACAAGTTTCAAGTTCCGGGTTTGAAGAAGGAATGGAGTAAGGATGAAATATTGACCGAATTAAATGATTACCCTGAAAGATTCTCGGCAAATGTTATTTTGCGAGGTGTATTTCAGGAAACTATTCTGCCAAACATTGCATTTGTTGGAGGAGGAGGTGAGTTGGCTTATTGGTTGGAATTAAAGAAAGTTTTTGAAGCGGTTAATGTACCATATCCAATGCTGATATTAAGAAATTCGTTTTTATGGATGAATAAAAAGCAATTGGAGCGATTAAATAAATTAGGATTTCATATCAACGATTTATTTAAAAAACAAGAAGAATTGTTGAATGAATGGGTGCGCAAAAATTCAGCAAAGCAATTAAGTATTACCGGTGAAGTTGAAAAAATAGATTCCCTTTATCAACAATTGCAAACCATTTCTGAGAATGTTGATATTACATTATCGCAACATACAAAGGCATTACAGGCAAAATCTTTAAAGCAATTGAAAGGATTGGAGAAAAAGATATTCCGGGCCGAGAAAAGAAATTTCGAAACACAGAAACAACAAATAGAAAAATTAAAACACGAATTATTTCCCGCCAACAGTTTGCAGGAACGCAGTGAAAACTTTTCTTTATTGTATGCGCAATTTGGTAAAGAATGGCTGCAAACAATTTATAATTCATCCAAAGGATTGGCCCAGGAGTTTTGTGTGATTGTTGCAGAATAATTGTTCCTAACTGCATAATTACCGTAGTTGTTTCGTAGAAATTATTGTTGTCAATTATTTCGTGACATCCTTTTTTTATAATAACTTACATAAGGATTAGTTAAAATAAAGGATTTTCCCCTCCGATGACTACCAAAAAAATATCCTTTGACACTGAACTATTATGCCAAAAATTAAATAAGACACTAAAAGTCTCTCAAATATTTAGTTTAAGTCTTGTGTTTTTTTTGATACTGAATATATTTTCCTGTAATCAAGTTTCGCAAAATAACACTCCGAAGTACAGCGATACAATTACTTCTTCAACAATTCCAGTTTATCATTTCGCCATTCATCCGCTGCACAACCCTTCAAAACTGATGAAGGATTATCAACCCCTGATCGATTATTTGAATCAGAATGTTCACGGTGCCCAATTTGTTTTAGAAGCATCTAAGTCGTATTCCAGTTTCGAGCAGAAATATAATAGCAGAAGAGTTCAGTTTATTTTGCCCAATCCCTGGCAAACGATACAGGCAATTAATGCAGGATATAATGTAATAATCATGGCCGGCGATCCTACAGATTTTAAAGGTATTTTTATTGTACGCAAAGATGCCAACATTAGCAAACCATCGGATCTGATTGGTAAAAAGATAAGTTATCCTGCAGCAACCGCGCTGGCAGCATGCATTATGCCGCAATATTTTTTGTATAAAAATGGTATAAACATAAACAAGGATATTACGAATCTTTATGTTGGTTCGCAGGAATCTTCTATCATGAACGTATATCTGAAAGAAACCATTGCCGGTGCAACATGGCCACCACCCTGGAGAGCATTTTTAAAAGAACATCCTCAGGAAGCAAGTCAGCTGAAAATAATTTGGGAAACCGAATCATTGATTAATAATTCGGTGATGGCAAG
>JAGWPQ010000306.1 GCA_028877045.1 Bacteroidota bacterium
AACAATTTGTCAGGAAGATTACCAAACTGCAATCGCCTGAGTTGGAAAATTTCATGCGCATATACCGTCCAAGCTTCGAAATGTGTCAAATGTTCAATGATCTTGAATTAGGTTATTACATTGAGAAGTGTTACGATCAATACAAATTAGATAAGGCGGGTAAATAATTTTTTTACCGGCTGAAGTACTGCTATGATGCTGTGGTTGCGTCGCACACTTGTACACTTTGTACTTTGCTGAGCAAAGCTCCGAACGTTGAAGAGTGCGACGCCGGTAATGATGCCATGAAATACTGCTGCCCGTAACAAAAAAATTAATGATCGCAATCGTCTTCATGTGCATGATTGTGCACCCGGCATGAACGGAAATTTAAAACATGACCTGAAACAATTAAAATAACTGCCGGAATTAAAAGCCAAACCTCCCATCGGTGCCAGATCTGTTTGGCAAATAAAAAACTAATTCCTATCGAAAAAATAATCAATGGCCGTAAACTGTGATGATGCTTTTTAAATCCGTGGTACAAAGAATAAGAGCCAATAAAAAATGCCAACGCGATCATCCCGATTTCGAAACCAAAATTGTGAATGATATTAATACCAAATAATGGCAGCGTAGATAAAAACAAAGGCAGCAACGCACAATGAATGGCGCAAGCCAGCGAAGTTGTAATTCCTATTGCATCCCAATTAATTTTTAAACGCGACATTTTGCAAAGATAATAGTTTGCAACTTTGTTGCAAATATTTTGTTATAAGGAAAGAAACTGCCTTTAAAAGATTTAACTTTACCGCACAATTTATTATATGAGCAAAAAATTACTGGGTTATCTTGGTTTCTTTGCAGTGCTGATAGCAGGATTTTATTTTTTTGCCTTTTCAGGCACCGATATACTTACAAAAAGTACTTTAGATAAAAGAGGTTTTGTGCAGCCGTTTTCTTTTCCAAATCAGGATGGTGTTTTGTTTACGAATGCCGATATGCTGGGTAAAGTTTGTGTGGTTAATTATTTTTTTACTTCGTGCAAAGGCATTTGCCCGAAGATGAATACGAACATGAAAAAAATTTATGAAGAGTTTAAAGACAATCCCGAATTCTTGATCGCATCGCATTCCTGCGATCCGGAAAATGATTCGGTCCCAAAAATGAAACATTATTCCGATTCGTTAAAAGTAGATACCAAGAAATGGGTTTTCTTAACAGGCCGGAAAGACAGTTTATATAAAATGGCAAGGTTCAGTTATGGTATTGATGATCCTAAAAATGTAGTGGCAAATATCAAAGACGATTTTATTCATACACAATTCTTTGCTTTGATCGATAAAAACGGAGTGGTTCGTGGCGGCGTGTATGATGGTTTAAAAGACACAGAAATAGAAAAATTAAAAACCGATATTAAAAAATTACTGAACGAAAAAGCCACAAAGGGAAATTTTGCAAACGGTATTTTTAATTAAATGAACAACGCTTCATCATGAAAAATGATATTGCAGAAATATTAAAACGTAACCAGCTAAGCGTTACCGAAAGCCGCACAAAAATTCTTGAATTGTTTCACGAATCAAAATCTGCATTGGCTCATGCCGACATTGAATCGAAGACCGATGAAAGCTACGACCGTGTTACCATTTACCGTACACTGCAAACTTTTGTGGAAAAAGGGATCATTCACACCATACCAACTGCCGATAATTCGGTGTTGTATGCGTTGTGCAAAGATGAATGCACACAAGGCAAGCACAATGATAACCATGTTCATTTTATTTGCGACTCATGTGGCACAACTTTTTGTTTAGATCATATCTCCGTTCCGGAAATTATTTTACCAAAAGGATTTACAACGCATCGTACCGATGTTGTTGCAAGTGGCATTTGTAAAAATTGCAGATAGAATTAATTTTAAAAAATTATTCCTCTCACAATTCTTTTCATTTACTTTCGATAAAACTATTTTATGATATTAGTTACCGGTGCAAGTGGTTTGTTGGGCTCTCATCTTGTTCAGGAATTGGTAAAACAAGATAAAAAAGTAAGAGCTATTTACAGAAATGAAATCCCTGCAAATATGCCGGATGGTATTGATTGGATTAAAGCTGATATTATTGATATTCTTTCTTTAGAAAATGCAATGCAGGATGTTGATGAAGTTTTTCATTGCGCCGCAATGGTTTCATTCAATCCTAAGAAAAAAGAAATTCTGTATAAAACAAATGTAGAAGGTACAGCAAATGTTGTAAATGCCTCTTTAAATGCCAACATAAAAAAATTATTGTTTGTTAGTTCGGTTGCAGCTTTAGGAAAAACAAAAGCTGCCAAGCTTATTGATGAAAAAATGAACTGGGCCGAAGACGGCGATAACAGCGAATATGGGAAGACTAAATACCTGGCCGAAAAAGAAGTATGGCGTGGCATTGCCGAAGGATTAAACACTGTGATCGTAAACCCGGTAATTATTTTAGGCGCAGGGGATTGGGAAAAAGGTTCATCCGAAATTTTTAAATCAGCCTATAATCAATTCCCCTGGTATTCTACCGGAGCAAGTGGATTTGTTGATGTTAAAGATGTAGTCAGGGCGATGATTTTATTAATGCAGGGAACGCCGCACAACGAACGTTTTATTATTTGTGCCGAAAATTTGTCGTTCAAAGAAGTGTTTAGCGGGATCGCAAAAAGTTTTCACAAACGCCCACCATTTTTAAAAGTAACGCCGTTTCTTGCAAATATTGTTTGGCGTTTAGAAGCAATCAAGGCAAGCATTACCGGCAAAGAGCCTTTGCTTACAAAAGAAACAGCAAGATCCGCATTATCGATCGCAAAATTTAATAATGCAAAATTTTTAACCTACGCTCCTAATTTCGATTATACACCAATCAATGTTTCGATCGAAAGGATCTGTGAAGAATTAAAAACGAAATATCATTTATGATTCCATTACCTTCTTCCACAATTCAGGAATACGTTTAGCCCAAACAAATTCTCTTCTTTTTTCACCAGCATCAATTGCCGGAGTACCCATATAAACTTTATTTCCTTTTATTGTATTGGTAACACCTGCTTGTCCCATAACAACAGCTCCGGCACCAATAGTGATCGTTTTATTTACGCCAACCTGTCCCCATAAAATAACACCATCTTCCAAAGTAGTGGCACCCGCAATTCCGACTTGTGTTGCGATCAAACAATTTTTTCCAACAACAACCTCATGTCCTAAATGAACTAAATTATCGATCATTGTTCCTTTACCGATTCTTGTTTCTGAAGTAACGCCACGATCAATGGTACAGTTGCAGCCAATTTCTACATTATCTTCAATTACAACATTGCCGCAACTTTGCATTCGTTTATACATAATTTCTCTGTTCTTCTTTCCATTGTAATAAAATGCATCGCCGCCAATTACAGTTCCTGCCTGAATGATTACATTGTTTCCAATAACTGTATAATCATTAATCACAACGTTTGGATGAATGATGCAATTATTACCGATGCTAACATGATTACCAATAAAAACATTGGGCATGATAACCGTTGATTGACCAATTACAGCCGAATCGCTGATTAATTTATTTGAAGGAGTGAATGGACGAAAATAATTTACAATTTTCAAATAAGCTTCAAACGGTTCTGCAGTAACAAGCAATGCTTTACCGTTTGGAATAACAACATCCTTATTATTGATGATGATGAAACTTGCATTACTGTTTAAACA
>JAGWPQ010000307.1 GCA_028877045.1 Bacteroidota bacterium
ATGCATGATACAATAAACCTGTTTTTTCATCACGGGCATGTTGCTCCATCCGGATAAACTGATCGGCAATATCATCAAATGCATTATCATCATCCGATAGCATTGCATACTCTGCATAAAAAGGTTCAGCCATGTACAAACCATCTAACCACATTTGATTTGGATAAATTTTTTTATGCCAGAAACCACCTTCCTTTGTTCGCGGCTGATGTTTTAATTGTTCACGGAGTGTTGTGGCAGCCTTCCAATATTTTTCGTTGCCTGTTACGCGATACAGCAGCAGCAAGAGTTTTCCGTTGTTTACATTATCAATATTAAATTCATCAGGCTTATAATTTTTTATCGAACCATCGTTCGAAATAAAAAAATCAATTTGTGTTTGGATATAATTAAAATATTTCGCATCCGCTGTTTTGTACCATAAACCTTCCATGCCTTTTAAAATAACGCCCATGTCATAAGTCCATTTGGCGGGTTTATTGTCCAATGCAAAAGAATCTTTCCATGTTGCAAAAACAGTGGCAGCCATTCTTTCACTCAACGATTGAGCAAAAGAATGAACACTAAGCATTACAAAAAATATGACAATAATTTTTCTCATGTTACCGGCTTCAGTTTTTCATGGCATCGCCTGTTGTGTCACTCACTTCAACACTATCACATTATTCAACAATTTTTATTGCGTTTTCTTTAACATCTTTATCTGCAATTAATTTTTGTTTCACAACCGACAGGTCAATATTTTTCAACAACACATTATTTGTTCTTTCCCCGCTTGCTTTTACCAATGTTTCAGCAGCGTTGAATTTTAAATTATCGATAATAATATTCGAGCTGTTTAAAATATTTACAACAGGATCTGTTTCACTCAAGATCAATTTCAAATCTTTGATCTCAATATTATCTGCTTCCTGACAATCAACTCCTTTCTTTGCTTTGATCACTAAATTTTTAAGTGAAATATTTTTAATACTCATCTCCGGTAATCCGCGAATTAAAATTGCTTTTTCTGCACCATCGCAAACAATATTTTTAACAAAGAAATTCTTAAACTGAGGTGTAGCTTCGGTTACAGGGACCAACTCAACTTTCGGAGCTTCTCTTTTTTCGCCAACCAAAGGCACAGGATCTTTCGCCTGGTAATACATGTCGAACAAGATAGCTTCACCAACAATATCTTTCATGTTGATATTCTTCACAAAAATATTTTCAACAATTCCGCCGCGGCCACGTGCAGTTTTAAAGCGCAATCCAACATCGGTGCCCATGAAAGTGCAATTGGAAACATACAAATTTTTTGCGCCGCCACTCATTTCACTTCCAATGACAAATCCGCCATGCGCATGATAAACAACATTATTTTTTATAATCCCATTTTCAGTTGGCTTTCCTCTTTTTCTTCCACTGGCATCACGTCCGCTTTTGATGCAAATACCATCATCGCCCACATCAAAAGTTGAATTCTCGATGATGAAATTCTTACAACTTTCAACATCAATGCCATCACCGTTTTGCGCATACCATGGATTTTTTGCATACACATTTCGTACAACCAGATCTTCGCACATCAAAGGATGCAGGCACCATGCAGGAGAATTTTGAAATGTAATTCCATCCAATAAAACTCTTTTGCAATTGGTGAATACCAACAAATTGGGCCGCAAAAAATCTTTGATATCTTCAAAGTCATTTTTTGTTTTCCCATCTTTCAAAACGCCCGGCTCTTTTGTTTCTGAACCTTTCAAAGATTTTGCCGAAGGATACCATGTTTTTTTATCATCACTTAACAATCCACCGCTTGCTATTTTGTTTTTCCATTGTGTTTCATTTAACTTATCTTTTTTAACCATTCTCCATGCATCTCCATTTCCATCCACAATTCCTGACCCGGTTATTGCAATATTTTCTGCATTGTTTGCAGATAATGGTGATTGATTCCTTACTGCAGGTAATCCTTCCCAATTTCCATCAACCAATGGATATTGAGAAAAATCGGAAGTGAATTGTAAAACCGCATCACGATTGATATGCAGATTAACATTACTTAATAAAACAACTGGTCCCGTTAACCAATAGCCGCCCGGAATTAATACAACACCACCTCCATTTTTATTACAGGCAATGATTGCTTCATTAATTGCTTTGGTATTTAAAGTTATTCCGTCAGCAACAGCGCCAAACTTTTTTATATTAAAAGTGTCTTTCTTAAATTGCGTTGAAAGAACCGGTGGTAATTCTGATAATGTCTGAGCTGTTGAATA
>JAGWPQ010000308.1 GCA_028877045.1 Bacteroidota bacterium
AATGGAATCAAATATTTCTATACGACATGCAACTGTTGAAGATATTTTTGCTATCCAATATATTGCTTTCAGTACATGGCCTGTGGCATACAGCGCTATTTTATCGCAGGAACAATTAGACTATATGCTTGATCTGTTTTACAATGAAGATGCGCTGAAAGATCAAATGAAAAACGGGCACACATTTTTAGTAGCTGAATTCAATAACGAGATCATTGGCTTCGCCTCTTTTAATTTCATTTCAGATCAAACTTACAAACTTCAGAAACTGTATGTATTACCTACCATTCAACAAAAAGGTTCGGGCAGAATATTATTGAATGAAGTGATCGAGCAGGTTAAAAATCTCGGTGCAAAAAAATTACAACTCAATGTGAACAGGCATAACAAAGCGTTGTTGTTTTACGAAAAGCTCGGCTTTGAAATTATCAAAGAAGATGACATCAATATTGGTCACGATTATTTTATGAATGATTATGTGATGGAGAAGAAGGTTTAAGAGATGTATGATGTCTGATTTTTGGATGTCTGATATAATTACATCTCACATCAGACATCATACATTTTTATATCAGACATAGCTCTAATGCACCAGCACATGCGTTTGTTTAATGATTCCCATCACAAATACACTTTGCACGTGACCGATATTTTCTGATTGACTTAATTTGTTCACATGGAAATCGTAATACGCATCCATATTTTCTGCAACTACTTTCAGCATAAAATCAAACTCTCCCGAAATATTATAACACTCGATCACTTCATTTAATTCGTTGATGTGTTTGATGAATTTTGATCCGGCACTTTTATTATGTTGTTTTAATGAAACATACACAATCACCATCAATCCTTTTTTCACTTTCGAATGATCGACCAATGTGGCATATTGTTTAATGATGCCCGACTTTTCCATTCGCTTAATCCTTTCGTGCACAGGTGTTGTACTCAAGTGTACTTTATCAGATATTTCTTTCACGGTCATCTTTGCATCGTGCTGTAATAATTTTAATATCGCATGATCCGTTGCATCAATAGAAATATTGGCAGCAGTAGTTTGTTCTGTTTTAATTGCTTTTGCCATAAAAAACTTATTGTTTATTCCTTCAAAACTAATAATAATGTACTAATATTCTAAACTTTCTATTGTATTTGGAATTTTATTCTACATATCTATCTTTGCCTTTCATAAAAAAATAAATATGTCAACACTTACAAAATCTATCGACTTCAGCCTTAAATATAAAGTGGCTGATATCAGCTTAGCTGAATGGGGCCGCAAAGAAATACGTTTAGCCGAAGCAGAGATGCCGGGCTTAATGTCTATCCGCGAAGAATATGCTGCATCTCAACCTTTGAAAGGCGCAAGAATTGCAGGCTGTTTGCACATGACCATTCAAACTGCTGTTTTAATTGAAACATTAGTTGCTTTAGGTGCCGAAGTAAAATGGAGTTCTTGTAATATTTTTTCGACACAAGATCAGGCTGCTGCTGCCATTGCTGCTGCAGGTATTCCGGTTTTTGCTTGGAAAGGTGAAACACAGGAAGAAGCTGATTGGTGTATTGAACAAACCTTATTCTTTGGCAGTGCCGATCGCCCGTTGAATATGATCTTGGATGATGGTGGCGATTTAACCAATAT
>JAGWPQ010000309.1 GCA_028877045.1 Bacteroidota bacterium
GCTTCATAAACAATGCACGATGCAGTTGAATAACAGTAAATATTCTTTATTATTTTTTTTCTTTTTTGTTTTTGCATCGTGTGCGAAACATGCAGATAATAATTCTGTGCCTGTTGTACCTCCAACCGGCGATACTATTTCGGCCGTTAAATTTTTTAATGTTGTTGATCAGGGTAAACTGAAAATAAAAGTAAACGGGAAAATAATTCTGGATTCGTTGGCACAATATTATCCTTCCGATTATCTTACTGTAAATAAGGATAGTAATAGTATGCAGATACTAAAACCCGGTATTGTTGACACCCCGGTAGTGAATATCAATTTTGAAGTAATGAAAGGCCGAAAATATTCTTGTTATGTTTATAAAATAGGGTTCGACTGGAAAGTGAATTTTGTGAAAGATGATCTTACCCCGCCCGATTCGGGTTATGCAGGGATCAGGATATTGGATTTCAGGACACAGGCGCAAACCGATTTTGTGGACGTTAATTTATTTTCGCTAGGATTTACAACGTATTCGGGTGTGTATCCGTTTATTTACAGGCATTTTCTTGATCATACTTCATTCGATTTTTTAACAGCATTTACTAGAGTATTGGCCAGACCCGATTATAATATTGTTGTGTTTAACAACAATTTTAATTTGGCTGCGAGATCGAATATCAATCTTGCCTCATCAAAATTATACAGCATCATTTTGATGACTCCTCAGGAGATCACAGCTGATACCGCTGCTATCAGACATATATTCCCCGATGTGCAACAGCACAATTAAAGATTAGTTTATAAAATATCTGTTAGGTTTTAGTTTGATAAAAATAGCTTTTGCTTTTTTACATACATTTGCACGCATTTTAAAATTAAAGTAATGAGCACGCAACTATCTTCATTGTTGAATCGTTTCAGCGAACCTGAAACTTTGAAAATGGCAAAACTCGGAAGAGAATTAAGAGCCAAAGGAATTGATGTAATTGATCTAAGTCTTGGTGAGCCTGACTTTGATACACCACAGCACATCAAGGATGCAGCCATCAAGGCTATCAATGATAACTGGAGCCACTACACGCCGGTATCGGGTTATCCTGATTTAAGAGAAGCAGTTTGTACCAAGTTGAAGCGTGATAATAATCTTGATTATAAACCCGAAAATATTGTTACCTCAACGGGTGCAAAACAAAGTTTAGCCAATGTTATTTTAGCATTGGTTGATGATGGTGATGAAGTAATTATCCCAACACCATATTGGGTGACTTATTCCGAGCTGGTAAAAATTGCACGCGGTAAAGTGGTAGAAATAAGAAGCACTGTTGAAAATGGTTTTAAAATAACAGCACCAGAATTAGAAGCTGCTATCACCGATAAAACCAAAGTATTTTTATTCTCATCACCATGCAATCCTTCAGGTGCAGTGTACAGCAAAGCCGAATTGGAAAGTCTGGTAACCGTGTTCAGAAAATATCCGAACATCACTATTTTAGCTGATGAAATTTACGAATACATCAACTTCGTTGGTAAACACGAAAGCATTGCACAGTTCAATGATATTAAAGACCGTGTGGTGATCATCAACGGATTAAGTAAAGGCTTCGCCATGACCGGCTGGCGTTTGGGTTATATCGCCGCAAATACAGATATAGCAAAGGCTTGTGAAAAATTGCAGGGCCAATTTACCAGCGGTACAAACTCGATCACACAAAAAGCTGCTGTGGTTGCACTGACCGGTGATCTGAAACCTTCTATCGAAATGACAGAAGAGTTTACAAGAAGAAGAAAAAAGACTTTAGCGCTTGTAAAAAATATTCCGCATATAAAATGTTACGAACCTGAAGGCGCATTTTATATTTTTCCTGATGTAAGTTATTATTACGGAAAATCAGATGGCAACGAAACCATTAAAAACGCGGCCGATCTGAGCATGTATTTATTGAATACAGCGCATGTGTCTTCTGTTATGGGCGACGCATTTGGCGAACCTAATTGTGTTCGTTTTTCTTTTGCCAACAGCATGACCAATATTGAAAGAGCCTGGGCAAGAATTTCGGAAGCATTGGCCAAGTTGAAATAATTTTTTTATGTAGCGGGCAGAAGTATTTCAATAATGCTGCAGTTGCGTCGCACCCTTCAACGTTCTTATCAATGTGCATCAAATAAAACCTCCGATGTTTTTTTAACATCGGAGGTTTTTGTTTTGAATATTCAGCAAGAAATAATTTATTCAACTAAAAATTCACACACTTTACTTTTTGTAATGCTTCGTTGGTAACCGTTAAAAAACCTTTGTAGACAGCCGTAAATTCGAAACCGCCTCGATAATTAGAGGCAACGATCAGTTTCGAAATATTTACATCGTAACTAAGCCCTACACTGTAATGTTGAAAATCCATTTTTATTACCGGAATGAATGAATCGTTCCATCTTACAAACGAACCAAAATATATGGTGTAAGGATCTGTATCGTAATAGTTTTGAACATCCATACCATATAAAGCGCCCACTAATAATTGTCTGCCGCCATTCTGTGCAAAATAATCAGCATAACCAATAATCCTGCTTCGCTCATCCAAAGGATAATTAATGCCAAAGTTGAGTGTATATTTTTCAGGAAGGTTATATGTTGAGATGCCGGTTGTAGTTTTAATAGCGGGACGATTAAAATGCGATAACGCAGCACCTATATAAATGTGTCCGTTGTCGGCAAAATTCGTACTCAAGGCAACACCGGTTGATACATCAAAATAAGAATACCCTGTTGCTTTTAATGGTTGTGATGATGTATTGGATGAAACAGTGCCATTTTGGTACTGATCACCAAAAATCGCGAGTGTTTGATCGAACTGGCTGTTCACAAGCCCGCCAATAAAAGCTACCGATAAATAAGTATCGTTCTCGGTATTTAACGATTTATGAAAACAAATTGCTGGCAGCAATTGTGTTCTCCGTAAACGAATATCACCTGCTGCATCAACAGTTAGTTGCGTACCTAAAGTGAAGACATCTTTATTTTTTGAAGCGGGTAATTTATATTCGGCACTAAGTGATGTTGTGCGAAAAGGAACCGTAACACTTTCCCATTGATCGCGATACGCCGTCGATATCCGCATGTCGCCCGTGAAAACGCCTGCCAGTGCAGGGTTTCGCAACAAAGGCTGTTCATAGAACTGTGAATAGGTCAGGTCCTGTGCAGCCATTTTTTCTGCCGGTATCAGCACAACAAAATA
This sequence comes from Bacteroidota bacterium, assembly GCA_028877045.1. Taxonomy (GTDB): domain Bacteria; phylum Bacteroidota; class Bacteroidia; order Chitinophagales; family Chitinophagaceae; genus CAIQDX01. The sequence continues at coordinate 3,219 of JAGWPQ010000309.1, forward strand.
CAATAATATCGTATAAAATTTATTCATCTTATTTTATCAAACCAACATTACCTTTAAATACTGCAGGATAACCCGCTTCGCACACTACTTCGCATATATAAACAAAAACATCCGAAGCTGCAGGTTTACCTCTTACGGTTCCATCCCATGCGCAGGAAGGATCGCCCGGCATGAAATTGGTTCGTTCAAAAACCAATTCACCCCAACGGTTGAATATCCTGAAACTTTTTATTGTTTTAATGCCTCTTCCCTGCACCATTAATTTATCGTTGATACCATCACCATCCGGTGTGAAAGCATTAGGTACAAATATTTCTGATTCGGGACAAAATACTTTTATACAAACTGTATCGGTAGCGGCACAATTATAAACATTGGTAGCATTACAAATAATGCAAACATCTTTTTTTACTGCCAGTGTCGGTGTTTCACAATTGATGCAGGAGAGATCGTTACTTCCCTGCCAACTCCAACTGTTAATATCTGTTCCGCTGTATCGGGGATTGAATTGATAGGTATCACCCGATTGCAAAACAGTATCCAATCCAATATTTATTGTTGTTGGTTTACCAACAGATATTTTTATTTCGGCTGTATCGGTAAAACAATTGTAATCATCTTTACCGATAACATGATAAGTGATGTCCTGCAAGGGCCTTGCTGTTGTTAATGCCGTTGTTGTACTGCTTAAATAATCGGAAGGATACCATTTGTAATTTTTTGCTCCGTTTGCATACAAAGATTTTGTTGTGCCGATGCAAATAGAATCCGAAGGAGTGGCATTCATAACAAAAGGCTGGATTACCTGCACGCTGGTGGTTTTAATATCCGAACAACCATATTGGCTGTAACCAATTACCTGGTACGATGTGTTAACTGTTGGCTGAACTGTTGCGGTTGTACAGCCGCTGCAAATGATATTATTGTTCGCATCTTTCCAGATATAATTATTATTCCCCGTAACATTTAATGCAACCGAATCGCCGCGGCAAATAGTATTTGCTCCGCTGAGCGTAAAGGTTGGAGCGGGGTGTACCGTAATTTGATGATAAGCAGAATCATAACATTTATTAACAGTACTTACGATGAATTTCACGCCATAGCTTCCATCTGTATAATACATTATTTTTCCAACACTGTCCTGCGATGTTACACCATTTCCGAAATCCCAGAAACGATAAGCGATCGAATCACTCGATACAACCGTCGCATCAAAATTCAGCAATTCTTGTTTGCAGGCATCGCCGATTGCATCAATATCTGCAACAGGATATTCATAGATCTTAACGTTGTAATCTGCCTTCACACTATCGGAGCAGCCATTGCTATTCCTGATCACTAATTTTGTTGTGTTGTTTCCTTTAACAGAAAAGTCTTTACTCATATTCTTCTGGTGAAGGCTGTCTTTGTTATTAGTGATCCATGTCCACGACCCGATACCAAATAATGAACCACTGGAATCTTTGAAATTATATGTTGTTTTTCCGCAATTATAAACTGATGATAAAATAAAATCGGCTTTTAATTCTTCTACTTTAACTGTATCTTTTTCTATAACCGGAATGCTGCATCCAAGTTTGCTTTTTAAAATTGCAGTCGCAAAATAAATACCGCCTTTTGTATAACTATGTGTTGTGTTGCTTGCAGTGGTTATAGCAGCATTACCATCGCCAAAATTCCATTGAATCGAATCTGTATTATTAACATTTGCTGCAAAATTTATCTGATTAGAAATACAGTTTATCAGATGATGTGATTGCAACAAACCTGTCGGTGCTTTCACAACGATATTTACTGTATCGGATGCTGATGAACAAATGTTATTGGAACTCACCCATGCAAAAACATAATTGCCGTTTGATATCTTAGTTACAACTGCATTTGGTGCATGTGTATCCGAGAATGAAACATTGCTTGGTCCCGAAATCTGGTACCATGTTCCTGTTCCGCTTGTGATAATATTACCATTTAATTGAATGGAATCTTGTTGACATATTACTCTGTCCTTACCTGCTTTAGGTATAGTTACAACAGGATATACGATTGCAAAAGCCGAATCAGTTGCACTGCTGCAATTATTATTGCTGATAGCTGTTATTGTATATTTAACTACTGAAATTTCTTCAGGTTCATTATTGACTAATTTATCGGTGATGGCATTGGTAATGATTGGAATTGAATCGTTGGTATTGCCCGAAATTCCTCCCTCGATAGTAGATGAAGTCCATGTGAATTTTGTTACCGGTAAGGAACTGTTTAATGTAAGATTGATGGTATGGCCTGTACAAATTGTATCGTTCTTTGGATTGATCGAAAGGTTTTGAGCTGCAATTATGATTATATTTTTAGAAACAGAAGCAGAACAACCAAAACGATTGGTAACTGAATAATTGGCTGTAAATATTCCGGAAGAAATAATATGTACGGATCCGGTTGAATCGATCGTTGCTATGGAACTATTGCTGCTGCTCCATTTGCCGCCGATGGTAGAATCACTCAGACCAAGTTCTGCATTCGAACAAACAGAGCTATTGCCCATGATAGGGGTTACAACCGGAAGTTGATTTACATAAATATTTTTTGTGATTGAAGCAGAACAACCCAATGCATTAGTGAAAGAATAAGTGATGATAATATTGCCTGAACTAATGCCACTTACCAAACCATTATTATTAATTGTTGCAATCGAATTATTACTGCTGGTCCATATCCCGCCAGCAGTTGAGTTAGTTAATTGTAAAGTTTGACCAATACAAACAGTTGAATCGCCTGAGATATTATTTAAAACAACAGCATTAACAGTAACTATTGCAGAAGCAGCAACAGGCACATTACAACCTGAACTGACAGTATAAGTGATCGTTGCAGTACCCGCACTGATAGCAGTCACAAGACCCGTAGCAGCATTAACAGTAGCAATAGCAGTATTACTTGAAGACCATGTTCCGCCTGCATCACCTGTGGAAGAATAAGTAGCAGATGAACCGATACACAAAGGACTTGTACCACTTACAGTACCTGCATTAGCATTAGGGTTAACGGTAACAGAAGCAGAAGCAGTAACAGGAGCATTACAACCGCTACTTACAGTATAAGTAATGGTTGCAGTACCTGCAGATACAGCAGTCACTACACCTGTAGCAGCATTAACGGAAGCCACAGCAGTATTGCTTGAAGACCATGTTCCACCAATATCACCATTACTTGAATAAGTAGCCGAAGCACCGATACACAAAGGACTTGTACCACTTACAACACCTGCATTAGCATTAGGATTAACAGTAACTATTGCCGAAGCAGTAACAGGACTGTTGCAACCGCTACTTACAGTATAAGTAATGGTTGCATTACCGGCAGACACAGCAGTCACTAATCCTGTGGAAGCATTTACAGA
>JAGWPQ010000310.1 GCA_028877045.1 Bacteroidota bacterium
AAAAATTGATATTGCATTTCTTAAACCCTGTTGATGAAAAAAACAACAGCGTAGTAAAAAAATCAAATGACAGATAAATGAGAACTGAGTCATTTAAGATCACTATACACATGGTTTCGAGTCTTGATGGCATTATTGCTAAAAAAGATAATAGCGTTTCATGGTTTGATACATCAGATAATTACGAGAAAGGTGTTTTCGGGCAAAATCCGGAAGAATTTCTTAAAACGATAGACTGCTATGTAATGGGTTCCCGGACATACGAACATGCTTTACAACTTTCAAAATCTTATGGATGGGCGTATGGAGATACACCGACAATTGTACTGACCAATAGAAGCCTGCCAATTGACAGGCAGAATATTGAATTTTATTCCGGTGACTTACATAAACTTGTAAACGAGCGGCTAATACCCAAGTACAAAAATGTTTGGCTTGTTGGCGGTGCTGAACTTGCTAAAGATTTCATTCGTTTAAAATTGGCTGATGAAATAAGGCTATCAATCATACCTATCATTTTGGGTGACGGCGTACAATTTTTTGATCAAATTGGGCAAGAGCAAGCATTACATTTAAAAGATGTGACAGCCTATAAAACAGGAGTAGTGGAACTATATTATGAAATAAAAAAAGATTAGAAAATTTCTATCAGACCGGAAAAACATACTCCGCTATTCAAGAATACTTCCGCAGGGTTATGGATTCTTATTATTTATTCAAGAGCGTTTCATTAACAAAGGATAGCGAGTATATAAGCAGCTTTGCAATGTTTTGACGATTTGAATGGTCATATAAATAAAAGCAATGAAATCACAATTCATATTTACAACCCTGACAATACTTTTTATATTGACTATATTCATTTCTTGCAGGCGAAATATTTCGACTTATAAAAGCAATGCTGTTATAACCGGGTTCGACAAAAGGATGTGTATATGCTGTGGCGGATTGATGATTAATTTTAGCAATGACACGGTACCCTATCATTCTGACTTTAAATTAATTTTTAACTATGCTACTACCGGGATTACTGAAAAAGATACATTCCCGATAAACGTTTATGTAGAATATAAAATTGACTCTACGAATGCTTGTAAACCGATAATCTTGACAAAATTTGTTCGAAATTGATTGTATAAAATATTACTTAAAACAAAGTTGCGCTATCCATAAACCTCTGTAGTGTGTAATGAATTTAAAAAATAAATCAGACTATATTGATCCTAATTATTTATTTTAAATGACTCCGCTAACTTTTAGTATAACCGGTATATATGAAGCCTGCTATTGAAATTTGAAGTATGCAAATTATTTTATCAATAATCCTACCTTAACTCCAAAAGTAACAGAAACCCCCGGGGTTTTTCCTAACCTGCTATTCGCATAGTTAAATGCCGAATAACTATCGAAACTGTTATAAGTATTTGAATAATATTGGTAGCTGTCTTTTTTATTATCTATACCATATCCCAAGCCCCAATAAATATCTAATAATAGTTTATCGCCAAATATCCATTGTCTGCCGAATTCTAATTGCAAGGCACCAAATGTTATATTTTGTTTTCCAACTTCAGAGGCTGTGTTAGCTTTAGTTATAATTGTATTCTCTTTATAATTTCCGAGATAAACGATGGGTTTCAAATAAGCACCCTGCATTAAATGGGAAGACCTTGTTTTGCCGAAAATAATAAAATCAGGCATCTTCCCGAATTTATAACCTGCGGATACAAATAATCCAAATTGTCCACGCGATACTTCACCTACTCCGTAAGAACCATAATTTAAAAGTTGTGATTTACCCGCACCAATTATGCCTAAAGAAAGTTCGTATCCTTTTCCAACCCCTGTGCTCTTTTCATAGCTTAATTCTGTATAGCCATACAGTGGAGCAAAGAAATTTATTTTTATAGCCTGATTGCTTTGCCCTGTATATCTTTCGGGGTCTTTATAATTATCTTCGAATTTCTTTTCCATACCATTCTCAAAAACAATCTTTTTGATTTTGTCGGTTTCTAAAACATAGATGAGATCGTCATTACTCTTATATTCTTTATATTTTATTTCTGAAGCACCGGTTTCTATTACTTTGGCTTCAATTATCTTACCGTTATTCCGGTAGATCTTATCCTGAGCGTTTAAACTAATTGCAGAAAGAAACAATAATGCTGCAAACAGAAAAAGTGTTTTCATAAGGCTATTTTACAATATAAGGCAACCTTAATTTACCAACCGCTGCAATGATATATGTTAAATAATATTAACTTCTATTTCTAACCCTTTATCAACCTTATGTTTTAAAGGGATAATTATTGTTCACCTGCTGCACGGTACAAAGCCTCCTTTTCAGGCAGCAGATAAAATCAATGTTAAAGTCATTATGAATTAGTTTAATAGAATATACATTTGTGCAGAAGCAATCGCAGATGAAATATATAATTATTATTACAGCAATATTTATTTTCATACTCAGTTGTAATGAGCCTCTACGTATATTACTTCCAAAAAATAATAAAAATAAAATTATTGCGATTCAGCCTTTTGATAATTATAATGAAAGTGATCTTTCTTTACTAAAACAAGAGATAAGCAATTTTTTTCATGCACGGGTTACCATACTTAAACAAAAAGAAATACCAATAAGACCAAAACAATTCCCTGACGATAGCTACGCTGCCGATTCTTTATTGTTTTTTTTATCTAAAATGAAGAATGATTCAATAGCAGAAATCATTGGCATCACACATCAAAGTATTTATACTTCAGATCAACCGACATTAAAAAAAATGAATGCAAATAATACTTATACGTATAGTGCCAACATTATTGGATTAGGGTATATTAAAGGAAATGCCTGCATTGTTTCGGATATCAGATTAATGTCGACTGACAGAAATCTGTATATGAATAGATTAAAAAAAGCAATATTTCATGAGATCGGGCATAACCTGGGGCTTGTACATTGTAATGACAGCAGTTGCATTATGGCTGAATCAAATGAAAGTATTGTATACCTGAATAAACCAGGATGTAATTTTTGTAAAAAATGCAGGAGGCGGATACATCAATAAATGCATTGCTGACAAAAACATTTAAACCATGTTGGTGAAAAACACATAAATGAGGCGCACGACTCAAACAATATTCACTTCCCTCTCCAACTCAATGCCAAATTTATTTTTTACTGAGATAATTACCTTGCAACGATCGGCTCAAAGTCCTTTTCCGGAGTGCCGGTTTAAACATCTTTTATTATTGTTAACTCTGGCATTTTTCTTAAATTAGCAGAGTGAAAAAGTTAACTTATAAGGGCTTAAATTTCAGAATAGATAAGCTGACTAATTCTATTGAAAACCTTGTTACAGGCGATAGTTTTAAAACAACAATAAGCTTAATTTCTAAAGCTGATTTAAAATCAGTAACTAAAAAAAGTGATTGGGTCTTTGATTGGAAGTTTGAATTTGATCAGCCGGAAAGAGAAGTTTATAAATTAACAATTGAAAATAATTTATCAGTTATACAAGGATTGATAAGTTTAGAAATTAAATCAGATCATATTTACATGCACTTAGTTGAAAGTGCCGGATTTAATAAAGGAAGAAATAAAATGTATGCAGGTGTTCCGGGGAATTTGGTTGCATTTGCATGCAGGTTATCATTTCAGAGAGGATTTGATGGGAATGTTTCTTTTATTTCAAAAACTCAATTAATTGATCATTATATAAAAACGCTAGGTGCTTTACATTTTGGCGGCAGAGTAATGATTATTGAAAAGAAAGCAGCCTTAATTTTAATTGAACAATATTTTAAAAATTAGACTATGAAAAATAAAAAACAAGAACTTAATGTAGATTTCATCGGTAGTCAAAATAATAAACTTACCAAACAAGAAGAAGCTGCAATAAGTGAATATTTAAAATCTCAAAAAAACAATCATAAGAAACCCGTTTCTAAATCCGCTTTGAAAAAAGAGAAAGTTCTCGTTTAAATTTTAAACAATATTCACCTCCCTCTCCAACTCTATACCAAACTTATTTTTCACCGAGATGATTATTTCTTCGCTCAGATCATAAATTTCCTTTCCGGTAGCATTACCGTAGTTCACCAGAACCAAAGCCTGCAAAGGGTTACAGCCAGCATCTTTTTTTCTAAAACCTTTCCATCCGCATTGTTCAATTAACCATCCGGCAGCAATTTTATAATGCATATCGCCAACAGGATGCGCAGAAATGTTTTTATACTGCTCCCATATCACATGCCAGCGGAATTTAGAAACAACAGGATTTTTAAAAAAGCTTCCTGCATTACCAACAACTTTAGGATCGGGTAATTTACTGCTGCGGATATTGATGATGGCCTGCGAAATATTTTGTATCGATAATTCTTTTGCGTGCATTCTTTCCAGTTCTTCATTTATTGCACCGTACGATGTATTTAATTGCGGATGTTTTTTTAATTTATACGTAACATTCAATATCACAAACTGGCCTTTATATTTTTTCTTGAACACCGATTCGCGGTAACCAAATGCACAATCATTCAATGAAAAAGTTTGAATGGTTTTATCGCCAATATGATAAGCTTCCAGGCTTTCGAACACATCTTTTAGCTCTACGCCATACGCACCAATATTTTGAATAGGACCTGCACCAAGACTTCCGGGGATCAAACTTAGATTTTCTACACCTGCATAATTGTTTTTGATGCAATGCAAAACAAATTCGTGCCAAACCTCTCCTGCTGCGGCTTTCACGTAAAAGAACTCATCATCTTCTTTTATTAGTTCAATTCCTTTTAATTCGTTCTTTAAAACGATACCGTCGAAATCTTTGGTAAAAAGAAGATTGCTTCCACCGCCAAGGATGAGTCGTGAGTCGTGAGTCGTAAGTCGTGAGTTGAGCAGTTCGGTTAATTCATCAACAGTTGTAAAAGATGAAAAATATTTTGCTTTTGCATCAATGCCGAAAGTGTTAAAGGGTTTGAGAGAAATATTTTCAAGGATTTGCATGAAGCAAAATAACTAAATAAGACCGAAAAAAAATTTACCTCACTTTTAAAATCGGATGTAGTTTTTGTATGGCAAGATTTTGAAGCCGTAAATAATATACTCCATTACTCAAAAAGCTTCCGTCGAAATCTACAATGTACTTACCGGTTGTTTGATAATCAGCATCGATAATATTTTTAATCACTG
>JAGWPQ010000311.1 GCA_028877045.1 Bacteroidota bacterium
CGCAAAAATATACTTTTTACTAAAACCGCAAGTGTTTATCTCAATTTTGTTTTAACAATGTTTATTTGGTGGATAAATCCTTAATAGTTATTATGCTTCAAAACCTGTTATTCACATATCTTATTTTTAAATTCCGTTATCGCTTAATTGTATCAAAGACATACGCACAAAAAGTGTTATTTTAATATACATCAAGAGAATACCTCACTGTCCTTAAAAACATTTTTGAATTATGCCGCAAAACTGCTCATTTTTGCAAAAATGATTGGTATATTGTCTTATTAAACTGGTTGAATTATGCCCCTGAGAGAAATTGATTACGGTACTAAAGATTATCAGCAAATGCTCGATTTGCGCTATCAGGTTTTGCGTAAACCTTTGGGATTAGAATTTACTTCCGAAGAATTAGACCGTGGAAAAAAAGATATTTTATTAGGCTGTTTTGATGATGATGAATTACAGGGCTGCTGCATGCTTACAGATAAAGGAAATGGCGTTGCAAAATTGCGCCAGATGGCCGTTCGGAATGGGTTACAGGGTACAGGCATTGGCCGTATGTTAATGATTTTTGCCGAAACAGTTGCAAGAGATAAGGGTTTTAAAAAACTAATTATGCACGCCCGTAAATCAGCTCTTGGTTTTTACGAAAAATTAGGATATAAAATTGAGGGTGATGAGTTTTTAGAGGTTACCATTCCGCATTATGTCATGGAAAAGGATCTTTAACTATTTATGATACCGACAATCAGTTTTTCATGGCATTACCTGTTGCGTCGCATGCACTTCATCGGTATGACTTATGGCAGCATTGATTAACGTTACTAATTAACCTGAAAACTTTTACTAGTGAAACTTTTTTTGCAACAATTCACGAAGTTCATGTATTAAAGCTTCATTCATATTTTCTTTCGGAACAAGAAAAAATGTTTTCTCATCAACATATAAATGAAAAAAGTGCGGGCTTTCGAAATACTTGCTAAAATCGCGCCAATACCACTCTGCAATCCCTTTCTCATTTTCAAGCCTGATAGTTTCTTCTGTAAAATAAATAATGAACTTGTCCTTGAAAGTAGCAGTCTTTTTATAAATACTGTATGGCAACACATACCAAACACCGCTCATCATCAGTATCCAGATCAATGAACCCAGCAAAAAAGGCTGAGGACGTATTTTTTGTGTATAAAATAAGACTGCCGAAATAATAGCAAATACATTTACCAATATCATCATCCATTTTATTTCTCGTTTCGAAATAAAATGATACCGCAAACCCTGGATTACTTTTTTCTTATCGTAACTAAAACTGAATTGCATAGAAATCAAATGTAGAAAATATTTTTATGCTCTGTTTTAAAAAAAAGCTTATCAGAATTAACTGATAAGCTTTTCCTTATATCGGTGTTTTCATTTAGGATTTAATCTGTTGTCCTAATTTTTTTATTTTGAAAATTGTATCAACCAAAGAAAATAAGATGCCCCAAACAACTATTACAATCGAATAAGCCATTAATAATAGCCAAACCGGTGCTTTATCTCTGGTTGCGAACAATGTTCTTTTATAAAAATTATTTTCGCCTGCAAATTTCGAACCCCATGGCACTGTTTGTTCGATTGACAGATTGCCGTATTGGTCGTTGTCTTCTACTTTTGCAACAAGAATTATATTTCCTTTTGAATCTCCGGGAATACTATCTCGTTTAAAATCAGCAGAAGCTTGTCCAAGTGAGTCTGTTGTAAATGTTGCTGTTTCATTTACCGACAGATCAGCATCAAAACGTTTTACTGCAATTTTCAATTCAACACCTTTAACAGGAGTCCATGCAGTATCTTTCATTTCCAAAAATGTGGCAGTAACTTTTCTGTCGCTTGTTGTATCAATTAAAATTTTTGCTTTAATAACAGTTACATCGGCTTTAGAAGCTTCGTATTTTTGATTGCCATCAAATGTTGCAAGGAAAGTATGGTTAATGGTACTGGCCCATTCATTTTTTAATGATGGAGGAATAACTGCTAAGGCCTCGCCCTTTTCGTTTGTAACAACTTTTGCAATTAATGTTCCGGCAGAATCTTTATCTAAAAATAAATTAAGATTGATGCCGCTTACCATTTGAAATTTACCATCTATTTTGGTTTTTACTTTGGCTACCACATAGGGAATTTTATTATTGCTAATAAAAGAGCTAAGTGAAATATTCAAGTCGCCTTTTTGTGCATCTTGCGACAGCCCATCATATCCTGCTAAAAGGAAAACGATGGAAAATAATGTTATAATTTTTTTATTCAGCAGTTTCATGTTGTTCAGTTAAAGTTTCATGTATTGGAATAATAGGGAATATTCGGGCAAGAATAGTTATTACTAATAAAGCACCGGCTAATGAACCAATTGCTATTGCCCATTCTTCCCAGCTTGGAAAATAATGACGATAACTTTCAGGAACGTTGGTCATTGGAAGAAACGGATGCAATAATGTTGGTGTTACAATTAAATAACGTTTGAACCATGCGCCAACCACTACCATAATTCCGGCAATGAAAACAGGTAAAGGTTTCCTTCCTTTTTTAAACAATAAAATAATAATCGGTAATATCATACCCACCAAAATTGCAAACCAAAATAGCGGTGCAAATTCGCCGGTGAATAACCCTGTTAAATGTGCTTCTTCAGATTTCTTCATTTTAAATGCAGGAACCAAATATTCATTGATATTAAAATAAAGATAGAGTAACGCTAAGAGTACGACCATTTTACCCATCTTCTCAAAATGATCTTCGGTAATATATTTTTCGAGATGATATGCTTTTCTAAAAACATACATGGCAACTAAAACAGCGCCGCCGCCCACTAAAAATGCACCCGAAATAAAATAGGCACCAAAATTTGTACTATCCCAACCTGGACGATATGTTGTTGCAAATAACCATGATGTAACTGTGTGAATAGAAAAGGCAACCGGTATAATTGTAATACAAAGAATATTAATTGCCCTTTCGCTTAATTTAAATTGCTCGGGTGTCCCTTTCCAGAATGATCCGAGAAAATTGTAAAACTTAAAAAGATATTTGAACCGATGATCCTTCGTTTCTTTATGACCAATTAAGATTTTAATATCGGGCAATAAAGGAAAATATAAAAGTAAGATGCTAATAAAAAAATAAGTAGTGATTACAATTACATCCCAAATAATAGGTGACTGCACGCGGCCATGAATAAATAAATTATAAAATCTTTCAGGACTACCCATATCAACAATGATGATGACAGAAGCAAAAATAATAGCAGCTACTGCAATCATTTCTGCAATTCTTGTTAATGGTGTACTCCATTCAACTTTTGATAATCTAAACACGGCAGTAATCAAAGACCCCACTAAACTTATTGCCACAAAGAATACAAAGTTTGATATATATATCCCCCACGAAACATAATCCCTCATTGAAGTAACGATCAAACCGTAACGCAATTGCCGATAATATGCGAACATACCAACCAAACAAAGTGCTATTAAAATGCCTGTCCAGATTCTGCCGCTTTTATTAAATCCTTGCGGAAGCAGATCCTGTATTATTTTTTCTTCTGAATTTAAATTTTCCACGGTAATAATTTAAGTTTATTTTTTTTCTGATTTATCATTTTCAAGTCCGGATTCGTATGGGAAGTTTCTGTTAACCGGAGGTAAATAATAAACACTTGGTTTTGTTCCTAAATCTTCCATTAATCTATAACCTGATTTATCTTTTATTAAATCGCTGAAACGGAAAGTTTCAGAACCATTACTTACAGAATCTTCATTCAAATCACCATAAAAGAAAGTGCCGTTTGGACAAGCTGAAACGCAATGAGGTAATTCGCCCCTTCTTGCCATATCGGGGCAGAAGTCGCACTTTCCAACTGTTCCTTTCTTTTGAGGAACGCTGGTTTCGCACGAATAAGGTTGTACTGCAACTTCAGCCGGAATTTGCGGTGTACCCCAATTAAATACTCTGGTTGAATACGGACAAGCAGCCATACAAAAACGACATCCGATACAACGATCACTATCGATCAAAACAATACCATCTTGTCTTTTAAATGTTGCATCAACCGGACAAACTTTAACGCAGGGAGGTTCGTCGCAATGCATGCAGGTAGTCGGTTGCCAGTAAGGTGCGGTATGTGCCGAATCATCATCCATTGAATCAACTTTGATCCAGTTCTGTCCCGGACTTAATGAATGCATATGATTGCATGCTTCCTGGCATTTTCTTAAATTTTTACATCTCGAAAGATCAATGACCATTACGAATTTTTTCCCTGCAATACCCAGTCTGGCTTCTTTGTTTGATACAGGAGGTAATGCCGGAACCGGTTTCAGGAATGCTTCGTCAACTTCAATGATTTCTCCATCAACTGATAAAAGTTTAACTTTTTTGCCTGATGCAATTACTGTTTCATCAGCACCTGATTCAAAAACATTTTTTTTAGAAGAGCATCCAACCCCAACAGCAACCCCTGCAGCCAGCAATCCGTTTAAAAGGAAATCTCTTCTCGAATTATTTTCTTGTTTCATTTCAATTATTTTGTAAATGACTTTCTGTTTATTTTTTTATCCAATTCTGAAGTTCAGTATTACTGATTTTTTTTCTGCTTGCAGTAATTAATGATTCATCTATTTCTACAAGTTTGCCATCCTGTGTTAACATGGTGAGTGTTCTCTTTTTACTTTCAGGCTTACACGCAATCACATCTTTTTTAGAAAAAAAAGGCAAGCTCGATGCAACCGCTGCAAAGAGAGATAGAATACCAACGCTCCAAATCAATTTTCTTCGTGCCGGTGAAACTGTTTCAATTATTTCTTCATTATTATTATTCATAAATGTTTAAACTTTAAGTGAGGCCAAAATTAATTGAGCAAATAGTGTTAAATGATGACTTAAATCATCTTCCAATCTGATATAAGTCATAGAGAAATTTGATTCGTATTGTGACAATTTTTTCAATGTTGAAACATAAAAAAAGGTCTGAAAAAACTCAGACCTTTTATTTTAAATAATTACTATCATTATTTTTTTAATGTACGCATGAACACTACCAGATTCCAAATATCTTCTGTATCAGGAATTTTCTTTTTAAAACTGGGCATATCATCTCTTCCTGTTACTACTTTATAAAAAAGAGAACCATCGGATTGAGATTGAAAAGCAGCTTTAGAAAAATCTGCAGGTTGTGTTTTTAACTGAGCAGCTTTATTACCATCGCCCAAACCGGTTTTACCATGACATGATGAACAATGTGTGCTCCATAAACTTTTACCTGCTGCAATAGATGCTGCATTAGATTTTACAGGATTTACTGCTTTAGCATCCTTATCGGGTGCTGACCATGGCTTTGGTTGTTGATCGATAGTGAATGCAACACTCATAAAACTTGCGGCTATTAAAGAAGCGGCTAACATTAATTTTCTTTTCATTGAAATATTGTTTTTTTATTTAAAAATTTTTTAACCTAAAACGAAAATAAACATAATTCCCTAAATACTTTTTATGTTTAGAAATTCCACAACCTGCTGATGTTGAACCCGATTAAAAATTGACCTTTTGTAAAATCATTTTGATTAAACAGGTTGTTATTTTGCGGTAATACTGAACCATAATTCCCTGCAAACACCTGGAAATCGTGACCACTTGATCTCATTTCTAATCCAAAGCTGATATTAGGATGAGGGTTGCCCATTGGATGTTGTGTAAGCGGTTGATCGTAGTTTACAATAATAGCTGTTTTAGGAGCTATTTTATACCGGCCGGAAAATGAAATTGCAAAATGATCATTGTTTAATTTAGGCATCACTTTTCCTGAAGCATCTGTGTATCCTTCTAAATTATTAAAGTGAGTTAAACTTGGACTAACCTGTACAGAGAAATTTTCTGTTACTTTTCTGGCAATGATAATTTGATTAAAGAAACTAAAACGATCAGAAGTATTTACAAATAAGGTCGTCGCATCTTTTTTTCTTGTATCCATTACTGCGTTTCCAAAATAGGTAATGCTTACGGGTATTTTATTATCCTTTGTTTGTTTTAATATCGCATATTTCGCATTCCAGTCAACCTGCATTCTGTCGTTAGTTGCACCAAATCCAACCTGCAGATCTTTAATGGGTGTGTAACTAAATCCAAGTCGCATTGTAGCGCCTGCAAACAGACCAAACAGATCAGTAAATTGGTGATCCATTGTGCCGAATCTATGTTGGATATCAAATTCAAAAGTTCCTTTAATAGGCACCATTACAGTTTGATTGTCTATTAAATAATTCCCTTCGAATGTATTTTTTACAAAGGATTTCTTTTTTACAACAGGTGCTTCTGCAACTGTAGAATCCTGTGCCATCAAGCTACTCAGACTGCCGCAGAGTACAATCAATAACAATACCCTGGCAAAACCGGTAATTGATGATGAATAAATATTTTGTTTTTTCATGAGTTGTTTTTTTAATTGTTGTTAGCACCTTGTTTTATCCATGCAAGCATTAATGCATTGATATTTGATGGGTTATTTGTAGCACCCAATGGCATAGTTGCAGATTCTTTTCCTGTTAACCATAAATAAACCAGGCTGGTTGTTGGTGAACCCGTGCTGATATAATTTCCACTCTTTAAAGAATTATAAGCTGATGTGCTTGATAAGTTCGGTGCAACAGATCCGCTATGACATCCTGTGGTAGCACAGCTTTTTGTTAATATTGGTACTATATCTTTTGAAAAGCTTACAGTTCCTGTTACTGCCGGTGAATTATCTATAAGTACAGTTGTTGTTTTAGTACAACTGAACATTACAAACATCAGCACCGAGGACAGTAATAATTTTATTCGAGTTATTTTCTTTGACATGATCTTTGTTTTTAAAAATTATTGAAAGAACTTGCCAAGTACTATTTCGCGAATGTCAAGGTTAAGTTTGGTTGAATACCGTGTTGGTAGTTTGAATTATTCCAGATAGCCATACCAAATACCTGATCTTGCAAGCTTGAAAAATCAATGTCTTGTTTCAATACATCAGATGTTTTTAATGCGCGTTTGTATTCAACAATCCAACTTGTTCCTGTATATTTTGCAGATCCGGTGATATCTGCTCTTCCACCAACTAATGGCACACCGATATATGAAGGAATTGAATTAACTGCTGTTGGTCCGGTAACTGCATCACCTGTTCTTTGATAAGAAGTACCAACTGTTGGATCAAGTGTTGAATTATCAGCAAAAGTTAATACACCAGCTGAACTCACTGCAGTTACTTTTTTAGCTTTTCCGGTTGCAGTATCAGATACTAAAATATAACCTGCACTTGCTGCATTTGGAACAACCCAAATAGGAACTGCAACAGAAGCGCCTGTTCCATCTAATTTTAAATTTTGTGAATTACTAACTTCACCTTGAGTTGGAGATACAGTGTAATTTGGACGATAAGGCCAAGTGGTAGAGAAAGTACCATCCGGAACAATACCATCAACGTGTCTTCCGTTACCATTACCGCCGGTTACGTTAGTATAAGTAGGCCCACCAGCCCAATCCTGATAGTTATCATCAAATTGGTTTAATGAAGCATCTTTACTCATAAACCCTAAACGACCCCACCACATATCAATTTTTTCAGCAGCACCATTTGTATAGTGGTTACCACTTGCATTAGCAGTATAAACTGCCGGAGTCTTTGAATAATCCATATAAGGAGTAAATATATGGCAGCTTGCATAACAGGTTTGTGTTATAAATTTTGGTGTTGAATTATCAATATTCCAAAGCATGGCTAATCTATCTTCACCAAAGCCGGTTCTGGTTAAAACACCATTGACATCATACGAATCACTATTAGGTTCTTTTGACCAACCTGTCTTTCCGGCAACATTTGCTGCTGGATTAAAAAACCAAGGCGACGTATTTACACTTTGAGTTGCATCTTTAATTTCAACTAAGAAATAAATGTTTTGCGCATCATACATAGAACGTACAGTTGCAGAATATTGCTGTCCGTTATAACCGGCAAACAATCCATTTCCCGGATCAGGAACAG
>JAGWPQ010000312.1 GCA_028877045.1 Bacteroidota bacterium
ATTTTTTTATTACTTCATATTTCTTTGCATCAAGAGACATTTGTTTGACAGCATAGCCATTCATCTTTTGTGCAATCTTTTCTGCTAATGATGGGCAATCGGAAACAATCTTACTCATCTTCTCCTCAAAATCCGGGAAAAATTTATTTCCACGAATACTCCAAGTAACAAATCTATTCTCATTATTCAAAGAAATAAAATAGTCATACTGATCCATACCATCCGAAGAATTGGTTCTCGATTTGAACAATTGAAAAAGTTGAATTTTTGCATTCTCTTTGGTTAGCCTTTTCATGAACAAAATATTATTAACATTGGGGGTATACATTTTGTCTCGATATGGAATTTCATACGTTTCAAGATTTGTCTCCTTTGGAAAATAGTAATCATCGTTGTGTTTGTAATATTGTATATCTGTAATTAAAATTTTCTTTTCTGCATTGTTACCTGTCTGAATTTTCAGGTATTTGTCAACATCATGTCCGGTCTCAAATTGGATTGTTATTTTCCCATCAATTTCTGTTCCATCAACTAAAAAAACTTGGCAATACTCATTTAATAAATCATTTGAACCATTAAAATATGAATAAGTCTTACAGCCCCCTGCAATTATGGAAAAGAAAAATATAATTATTATGATACGCATATTTTTTATTGCTGCCCCTGCTATCCCAAGAGTTAAGCGAAGCGGCTCTTTGGATATAAAATGAGAATCAGGTTTTGTCTGTATTTATTAGCGATAGTTGTTTTCATTAACGAAATAAAAAGACGAGAAGAATACTAAGCTACACAAATTAGAATAAAACAGTTCGCTCCTACGGAGCTAAATAAAAAATACAACCCGTTCTTATTTTTTTATCAGCAAAAGCCGCGCCTGTATAATGGTGGCCGTTGCCTGAATGATACCCATAGTGATGAATAAGGTATTGAATGAAATATAATAAGTAATTAAACCGCCAACAGCAATAGCAATACCCGAAATTAAATGCGATTGCCCGCCTGCAACGCCCCAGCCAAAAGAATCTTCGGGATTCTCTAAATTTTTGGCAAATAAAGAATCCCAAATGGGTGTGCTGATGGCTTCGGCAAATGCAAAACCAATTTGTAAAAGAAACAACTGTTTGCTGTTGTGAACGAAAATGTAACAGAACGTAAATAAGGTATTCAGAAAATAGCCAAACACCATGGCTTCTTCTTTATACTTTGATTTGTTTAATATTTTACCAAATAAAAAATATAATAAGCCCGAAGTAATTAAATACAACGACCATGCCCATGTGATATCTAAAATATCGCCGCCAATTTTTTCTGTAAACACTGCGAAAAGAGGGCCCAGTAATCCTTCGCCAAAAAACCACAATCCCGAAGCAAACAGTAATATTCTCTGCGTTTTTGAAAAATTCATACAATACGGACTTAAATAAGCGGCAAATATTAAATGAAAGAAAGCAAAAGAAATGGTAAAAACGGCGGGGACAGCGTTATCAGCTTTGTTAAACTCTTCGAAATCAATGCTTCGACAAGCCTACATGGCGTCAGCAGGCTGCAATGAAACACACTGATCAAA
>JAGWPQ010000313.1 GCA_028877045.1 Bacteroidota bacterium
AGTTATACAATTAAATTCGATAAGCCTGTCAGCCCTGATGCCATCAGAGATGATCTGAAAAAAACATTAGGTAATGAATCACCTGAAATAAAATCGGTGGGTACCGACAATCAGTTGGCAATAACAACTGCTTATTTAATTAAGGAAACAAAAAAAGCAAATGTTGATTCCATTGTTGAAAAAGCGTTGTATGATGGATTGCAAAAACATTTACCTGCAGGAACATCTTATTACGATTTTGATAAAAAATTCAAACAAAGTTCTCAAACAGTGCAACCTTCCATTTCCGAAGACCTGAAAGCAGGTGCACAAAAAGCGACTGTGTTTGCGTTAATCGCCATTTGTTTATACATCTTCATTCGTTTCCGCGACTGGAGATATTCTTTGGGAACAATTGTTTCATTATTGCACGATGTATTTGTTACATTGGCCGTGTTCTCTTTCCTCAGATCGTTTGTGCCATTCCCGTTGGAAATAGGCCAGCACTTTATTGCGGCTATCTTGACCGTAATTGGTTTTTCGATGAACGATACCGTAATCGTGTTCGACAGGATCCGTGAGTACAGTGGTACCATGAAAGGGTCTGATAAAGGTACCATCATTAACAAAGCCGTGAATGATACATTGAGCAGAACCATCATGACCTCGTTAACCGTATTCTTAACTTTATTGATCCTGTTTATTTTCGGTGGCGAAGTAACCCGTGGTTTTGCATTCGCGATGCTGATCGGTGTTATCACCGGTACTTATTCTTCTATTTTTGTTGCTGCACCAATTTTGGTTGACTTTGGCAGAAACAGACCATTGGGAAAAAACAATCAGGATAAGAAAAAGTAGTTATACATTTTATAAAAAACTTAATAAAAAAAGCTTCGAAATACTCGAAGCTTTTTTTATTAAGGAATGATTAGTATCATTAAAATTTCATGTCAATATAAAAGCTAACTGTTAATTATGTTTCTTTTCCACATATTTAATCAATGAACCAACAGTAAAAAAATTTTCAGCATCTTCATCGGGAATATCTATTTTAAATTCTTTTTCTACTGCCATGATCATTTCATAAACATCTAAAGAGTCCACGCCTAAATCATTAGAGAATGTAGCTTCTTTAGTAAGTAAATACGGTTCTATATCAAATTTATGGCTTATAATTTCGATGATCCTCACATCTATGTCGGGTTTAATAACTACAAATGTCTCTTTCGCGGTTAAAGCAGTTGCTTGATTCATATTTTTCAGTTTTAAACAACCCTTTCTTTATAAAAGAAATAGATTGTTGGTTTTACAATACAATAATTATACTCTTCGATCTGTTTGTTTTCAAATTATATACCAGAGTTAAAAAATACGTGCAATTAAGTTATCATATTACTTATGTACAAAAGGTTTCACAGAATAAGGCGAAATACAACGATAATTTTCCTTGCAAAAAAAGGCAATCAAAATGATAGTTTATATCAAAATGATAATAATCGCGAGTCAATACACAATTGCTTCAGTTTATAAATTATTGGGTGGTTTTTGAAATAAAAAACGATTGTTTATGAATTGAATAAATTAGCTTTTACTTCATGTATTTCACAAGAAATACTTTTATGCTTAATAAAAAAAG
>JAGWPQ010000314.1 GCA_028877045.1 Bacteroidota bacterium
CCAAATAAATATTGCCATAATAAAATATGCACCGGTGCGCTCGGCAACCATTCCTCACCGCGAAACGCATGTGTTATCTGCATTAAATAATCATCCACCACAACAGCCAAGTGATAAGTTGGCATACCATCGGCTTTCAATAAAACTTTATCATCTACCTGCGATGAATTAAAACTTACTTCACCGCGGATCATATCGGTAAATTTTACTTCAATATTTTCGGGCATTTTAATTCTTATCACATGCCTGGTGTTGGCATCCAATAATTTTTTTACTTCAGCATCACTCAGTGTCAAAGAATTTTTTAATTGTGTTCTTGATAGTTGATTGTATTGAAAATTAGCGATCTCTTTTCGCTTCGCATCCAATTCTTCAGCCGTATCAAAAGCATAATAGGCATAACCTTCACTCACTAATTTTTCGGCATACTCCCTGTAAATTTCTTTGCGTTCGCTTTGACGGTAAGGTGCAAAGGGCCCACCGTGCCTCGTGCTTTCATCGGGCTCTAATCCGCACCAGGCAAGCGTTTCAAAAATATAATCTTCGGCACCTTCCACAAATCTTGTTTGATCTGTATCTTCGATCCGCACAATAAAATCGCCGCCAAAATGTTTGGCAAATAAATAATTAAACAAAACTGTCCGCACGCCCCCCACATGTAAACCGCCCGTTGGCGATGGTGCAAAACGTACCCTTACTTTTTTACTCATGCCGCAAAGATAAGAATTGAGAATTGGAGATTTGATGTTTGAAATTTACAGTCATTGCTCATTTAAAAATCTCAAATCATAAATTTGAAATTTCAAATTATGTAACCAGCAGTTGTTTTTCATGGCATCGCCTGTTGCATCGCACTCATGTATTGTATATCTTTGATCTATGTATCTTGTAAAAACACCCTGGTGGTTGCGTGCATTATATCCCTCATTTATCTGGAAGATCAATACCGGTGAAAAAGTATTGTATCTTACATTCGATGATGGTCCTCATGAAACTGCCACGGTATTTGTACTGGATGAATTAAAAAAATATCATGCGAAAGCCACATTTTTTTGCATTGGAAAAAACGTTGTAGAACATAGGGATATTTATAAACGGATCATAGACGAAGGACATGCAGCGGGCAATCATACTTACCATCATTTGAACGGCTGGAAGGCGAACGACGAAGAATATATTAATGATATTCAACTGGCATCAACAGAAATTGACTCAACTTTATTTCGGCCACCTTACGGAAAAATAAAAAGGTTTCAGGCATCGATCGTCAGTAAGCAAAAGTCGATTATCATGTGGGATGTGTTAAGCGGCGATTTTGATACTAACCTGCAACCGCAGCGATGTTTAGCAAATGTTTTGTATCATGCAAAAAAGGGAAGTATCATCGTTTTTCACGATAGTACAAAAGCATGGGAAAGGATGAGTTTTGCTTTGCCAAGAATACTGGAATATTTTAGTGCGAAAGGATATCAGTTCAGGCCATTGTAATAAAAAAAACAATGGCCGGGGTAAAAACCCCAGCCTTTTTTTTAATCCGTACCCTATGAAAACAATCTTTAATAAATCCGGTCTATATGGTTAGTAATTATTCTTTTTCTTTTGGACATAACTATAAACGCAGCAAAAGCAACTTTATTTTCTTAAAACAAATTATTTTTGAAAAATGAAAATCATCGATACACACTGCCATTTATATATGGAAGAATATAAAAAAGATATTGATGCATTAATACGCCGTGCCAACGAACTGGGTGTAATAAAATTTTATTTACCCGGTATCGATAAAGAATCGATAGACGATATGCTGGCATTGGAAAAAAAATATCCCGGCGAATGTATTGCAATGATGGGCTTGCATCCCTGCTCGGTAAAAGAAAATTATAAAGAAGAATTGGAAATTATTGAGCAATGGTTGCACAAAAGGAAGTTTGCCGCCATCGGCGAAATTGGTTTGGATTTTTATTGGGATAAAACTTTTACCAAACAACAATTTACCGCATTTAAATTACAAATGCAATGGGCATTGGACAGATCGATACCCATTGTTATTCACACACGTAATGCAATGCAGGAAACGGTTGAAACCGTGAAACCCTTTGCTAAAAAAGGTTTGCGCGGGATATTCCATTGTTTTGGCGGCACCGAAGAAGAAGCCAAACAAATTACCGACCTCGGTTTTTATTTAGGTATTGGCGGTGTGGTTACTTATAAAACTTCGGGATTGGCAAAACTGGTAGAAAAAATAGGATTAAAACATATTGTGCTCGAAACAGATTCACCATATTTATCACCCATTCCTTTCAAAGGAAAGAGAAATGAAAGCAGTTATCTTTTATACATCATCGAAAAAATTGCCGAAGCAACCAAACTATCGTTAGAAGAAGTAGCAGCAATTACTACAACCAATGCTGAAAAAGTTTTTGGTAAATAAAAAGTATGCTGTGTATCTGCAGTAATAAAAAAATATATAGCTTCTGATCGCTAACAGTTATTTTTGCAATCCTTTTAAAAACAGAAGACTTGTCTGATGCCAAAGGCAGTCCTTCGGAGGTGGTTGTCGAAATCACAGCTTTGGAGAATGGGCACTCCGTAAAGTGTGTAATTTTAAAACAATTAAAAATGTTTTATTCTTATATTCTGAAGAGTTTGAAAGATGGCAAACATTATTATGGGAGTTGCGGCAATCTTGAAAAAAGATTAAACAGGCATAATTCAGGACAAGTACGATTCCACAAAGGGAAGAATACCATTTGTTCTTGTTTTTTCTGAAAGATTTGAAAACAGCAGTGAAGCATTTAAAAGGAAATTTTTTTATAAGCCGACAGACGGATATAAATTTTTAAAGAGTAAAAATATCATTTAGGAGACTTGTCCGAGTGGTTTAAGGAGCACGCCTGGAAAGTGTGTATACCTCTAAAGGGTATCGAGGGTTCGAATCCCCCAGTCTCCGCAACTTTACATTAAAACGTTATCAAAAATGATAACGTTTTTTTATTTCAAATAGCCGCTACCGCTGCAATCGTTATTTGCTATTTCGTATACCAAAGTTGTACAAACATAAAGCCCCATTCTTGCGAATGAGGCTTCAATTCAAAAAACTAACATTATGAGAAGATTCAAAAGATGAATTTAGTTCTATTTTTTTTAAGACACTAATTAAATCTTCACCGCAAACGTTTACGAAGGTTATTTTAACAAAATAAATAAGGTTTAATGGGCTTCTAGGGCTTCGTGTCAATTTAAATAAAACGTACAAACGATAGTTTTTAATTATTAAACCTGCCGGCAGAATTAATTCATTCACTGATTTATTATGCCGGGGAAGGAAATTTTTTTATTAATGTTGAAGACAAGACAGGTGTTGATTGATACGGTTATGCCTAACCTTTTCTTACTGTTTCATTCGTACCAGTGCCGTAAATAGTCCAC
>JAGWPQ010000315.1 GCA_028877045.1 Bacteroidota bacterium
AAGTAACACGCGGTTCGGTAAAAGAAGGACAAACAATTGCATTGGTACAAGCCGATGGTTCGATTAAAAAATCTAAAGTAAAAGAGTTATACGTTTTTGAAGGAATGGGCAAACGCAAAGTAACAGAAGTTTCATCGGGCGATTTGTGCGCTGTTGTTGGATTAGAAGAATTTAATATTGGTGATACCATTGCAGATATTGATAATCCTGAAGGATTGCCTGTTATCAGTGTGGATGAACCAACAATGAGCATGTTATTTTCGATCAACAATTCTCCTTTCTACGGAAGAGATGGAAAGTTTGTTACATCGCGTCACCTGCGTGACCGTTTGATGAAAGAAACCGAAAAGAATTTAGCATTGCGTGTTGAGGATACTGATAGTGCTGATAGCTTTTTAGTTTTTGGCCGCGGTATTTTGCATCTTGGTATTTTAATTGAAACCATGCGCCGCGAAGGATATGAATTAACTGTTGGTCAGCCGCAGGTTTTAGTAAAAGAATTATTAGGCAAAAAACATGAACCATACGAAACATTGGTGGTTGATGTTCCTGCTGAATATAGCGGCAAAGTAATTGATCTGGTTACGCAACGCAAAGGTGAAATGCATGTGATGGAAAGTAAAGGAGAGATGCAACATCTCGAATTCGAAATTCCTTCGAGAGGCTTGATAGGCTTGCGTTCGCAGATGCTCACCAATACGGCCGGTGAAGCTGTTATGGCACATCGCTTTAACGAATATAAACCTTGGAAAGGGCCGATCCCCGGAAGAAATAATGGTGTGTTGATCGCAAAATTTCAGGGCACTACAACTGCATATTCAATCGATAAATTACAGGATCGCGGAAGTTTCTTTATCGATCCTGCAGAAGAAGTTTATGCAGGTCAGATCATTGCCGAGCATATCAAGCCGGGAGATCTGAATGTGAATGCAGTTGAAATGAAAAAATTAACCAATCACCGTGCAAGCGGCAGTGATGATAGCGTTAGAATTACACCAAAAGTTCAGTTTACGTTAGAAGAGTGTATGGAATATATTCAGCAGGATGAGTGTATTGAAGTAACACCAAAAAATATCAGGATGCGTAAAACTATTTTGGATGAAGAAGACAGAAAGAAAGCATCACGCACAATGAAAGCTGAAGCATTAGGATAATTTTATTATTGAAATAATTTAAAACCTTCGGATTCTTGTCCGAAGGTTTTTTTATGCGTTGCTGCAAATAAAAAACAGGATGACAATTTTATGCCATCCTGTTTTCAGTACTAAAAATTAATTTTTATTTTTTGTTTACAACTACATTTTCAACATAGCTGGTGTTAATGTTTACATCAAAACTTTGATGAAAATCTGCTTTGCTTGATCTGATGTCGAACGTAAGTTTGCTTACATCGGTATCTTTTGGTAAAGCATAAGTGTGCGAAAATTCTTTTTCTTTAGATGCAGTGTTGTAAAGGGTTTCGCCCGATTCATCAATGATAGATAAAGTAAAAAATTCACTCTTGGCGTTGTTATACTTAACACTGAACAATAAGTAATTATTATTAACTCCTTCGTACTTAATTGTTGCATTACTGTTGTTTTCGCTTACAACATTCTTTTTAGTATTATCGTTGGCATAAACGTTGTTTTGTGCCGATAAAAATAATACTGCTGCTAAAATACTTCCTGCAAAAAATTTTTTTGCTACTGTGTTTAATGTTTGATTTTTCATGTCTTTTCCTTTTTAATGATTAAAAAATAGTTACCTCATACGTCAAGCAAATGCTTTGAACGTTCAAATACTCGTCAGTAAATTTCATTAAATGGTCAGGTGCAATTCGAACAGGATATTATTTCATGAAGACAAGCAGCGACGTTAAATGTTACGTGCAGAACTGCTTTTACAAACATTAATACCCGAATTAAAAAAAGGTAACCCAAGTATCTTTCGATCCGTTTGTTAAAAAAACATCAACAGATTAGTTTATAAAATAATTTTTTTGTTACCGGCAGCGGTTTTTCATGGCATCGCCTGTTGCCACACTCGGTTCAAAGTTCCGGTTTCATGGCATCAATCAAAATGTAAATTCCAAAATCGTTTTAAGCCTGCACCGGTTTATTTAAAGTCTGCCACAACAGATCTTTTAATTCTATCAAACCTTTGTTGGTGAGTGATGAAATAAATAAATGAGGAATATTTTTCGGCAGTTCTTTTTCAATGGCTTCTTTTAATTCATCATCCAGCATATCACTTTTGCTAACAGCAATTATAAAATCTTTCTGCAGCATTTCCGGATTATATTCTTTCAGCTCGTTGTATAAAATTTCAAATTCTTTTTTATGATCGGCACTGTCAGCAGGAATTAAAAATAATAAAACCGAATTGCGTTCTATGTGCCGCAAAAAACGATGGCCTAATCCCTTTCCTTCGGCTGCACCTTCAATAATTCCGGGAAGATCGGCAATGCAAAAACTTTTTCCGTCACGGTATTCTACCATGCCCAATTGCGGAACCAAAGTTGTAAAAGCATAGTTGGCAATCTTTGGTTTTGCCGCAGTGATCACACTTAACAAAGTTGATTTACCTGCATTGGGAAATCCTACCAAACCTACGTCGGCCAATACTTTCAGCTCTAAAAATTTATACCCTTCAATACCTTCTCCACCGGGTTGTGCATGTTCGGGAACCTGGTTGGTTGGTGTTGCAAAATTAGAATTGCCCAATCCGCCACGGCCACCACGCATCCAGATAATTTCCTGCCCGTCTTCTAAAATTTCTGCTTCAACTTTTCCTGTTTCTTCATCTTTTGCAATGGTGCCTAACGGAACTTCGATGATAATATCTTTTCCATCATGACCGGTGCAATTATTTTTACTTCCTGCTTCGCCGTCATCGGCTAAAACATTTTTATAATAACGCAAATGCAATAATGTCCATAATTGTGCATTTCCTTTTAAAATAATGTGACCGCCACGACCGCCATCGCCTCCATCGGGGCCGCCCATTGCTGTTAATTTATTGCGCATGAAATGACGTGCACCTGCACCACCGTGACCACTGCGACAAAATATGCGGATATAATCTATGAAGTTATTTTTCTCTGACACTTTTTTATTTGAATGTTTGCGAAGATACTTTAAAACGCGGAGTAAATTATTTTAGAAAAGATTGTTGCGTTTTGCCTGCTGCCATGAAACTGGAACTTTGAAACGAGCGTGGCAACAGGCGATGCCATGAAATGCTAAAGCCGGTAACAAAAAAAATTATATCAAATTCTTTTCGGTTTTATAACAAGTGCCTTTTAATAAAGTAACCAATTCATTGTGCTGATTTTTTACTTCAATAAGGTATAATGCCGTACGATTGGTTTTATTCATTTGTTTGGCCTCGGCAATTAGAATATCATTTTCTTTGGCAGCTTTTGGATACGAAACAGAAATATCCAATGCCACTGTAACTTTTCCATCGAAATTACAGGCATAAGCAAATGCACTGTCGGCCAGCGAAAAAGCTGCACCGCCATGCGCAATACCAAACGCATTGAGCATGTTTTTGGTAACAACCATTTTAATTTTGCTGTAACCATCTTTTACCTCCAATAATTCCATGCCCATGTGTTTTGTGAAATGATCGGTAAGCAGCATTTGTTCAACAACTTTATTTGCGATTAATTCGGTAGACATTTTTTTTGATTGAGAAATTAATAATTATAGGCAAGTTACAAATTAAGAAGAAGTGATGCTGTCATTTAAAATAATCACACGATTCTTTATTTTATAAACTGTATTTTTATTTCATCAATTTATTTTATGGAGAAAAAATTATTTGCAGTTGTTGCATTTCTGTTTGTATCATTTATATCAGTAAATATTTTTGCGCAGCCTTTTAAAGATGAGATTGATGCCTTTAAAAAGCTTGACAGTGCTGCATTTCCTGCGAAAGGACAGATTTTATTTGAAGGAAGTTCATCTTTCAGAAAATGGACCGATGTGCAGCAATATTTCCCTTCGCATAAAATAATTAACCGTGGTTTTGGCGGATCAACTTTGCCCGATGTGATCCGTTATGCCGACGAAATTATTTTTCCATACCAGCCAAAACAGATTGTTATTTATTGCGGCGAAAATGATATTGCATATTCTGACACCATTACTGCCCAAATAGTTTTGAAACGTTACCAACAATTATTTTTTTTGATCCGCTCAAAACTAAAAAATGTTGAGATAGATTTTGTTTCTATAAAACCAAGTCCGAGCCGAATAAAATTTTTAG
>JAGWPQ010000032.1 GCA_028877045.1 Bacteroidota bacterium
CCTATACCGTCGACAAGATGCGGCGTAACAGACGACGCCATAAAAAACAATTGCCCGTAACCAAAAATTATAGTCAAGTCTTTTTCAATAAAATGATAAATGATGGAAAATGGTCGCTGTAGCCACCGCGGTAATTATTGCCTGTTTTTGCATAACTGTATTTTTGTATTATTAAAATAATATCTTTGATTGCCGTCAAAAAATAAATATGTCAAAAGCAGTAAAAGTAATTACAGCAGATGAGGTAATTATGAATAAGATATATGCAATCAGGGGGCAGAAAGTAATGATAGACCGGGATTTGGCAGCGTTATACGAAGTTGAAACCAGGATTTTAAAACAAGCTGTACGCAGGAATATAGACCGTTTTCCGAAAGACTTTATGTTTGAAATGAATAAAAAAGAGTTTGAAAACTGGAGATCACATTTTGTGACCTCCGATGAAGATAAACAAGGCTTACGCCATGCCCCTTTTTGTTTTACCGAACAGGGCGTAACAATGTTGGCATGTACTTTAAACAGCAAAAGAGCAATAGAAATGAATATTCAGATTATCAGGATATTTACAAGAATGAAGGAGATGCTGCTAACGCATAAAGACATCCTGTTACAATTGCAAAAAATAGAAAAGAAATTAACAGCGCATGATGGAGATATACAGTTGATTTTTGAATACCTTAAAAAATTATTGAATCCGCCACAAGAACCAAGAAAAAGAATTGGATTTAAACCGGATGATTTATAACAATGTTGGGTTTTGCATTATTGGGTCATTAGAATTATAGGAAAAATAAAACAGCCAATGCAGCAGCAATTATTTATGTGGCATTGGTAATAGTAGTTCAATCTTTTGCAAAAATTGGTTGGTTCCTCAAAATGGTGAACAATGAGCAGAAGACAATCCCTGATGAAATTGATATGCCTATACCGTCGACAAGATGCGGCGAAACAGCCGACGCCATAAAAAACAATTGCCCGTAACCAAAAATTATAGTCAAGTCTTTTTCAATAAAATGATAAATGAAGGGAAATGGTCGCTGTAGCCGCCGCGGTAATTATTGCCATCCCAGGTGCGCATGGGGTAACCTTTGTAACGGCCTGTGGTTTCGTTTAAATATGACGGATTGAATATTTGCGGCCGGTAAAAGAAAAAATTGTTCTGCTCTTTATTTAGCCAGGGATAAGAAATAATGATCTGATCGAAGAGCGACCAAACATCTCTGCTAATAATACTGCCTATTCCATTATTGAATAAATTGGCGAATGGATTATACAATCCAAATTTTCTAACTTCTTTTTCCTGCGGCTTTGCTTGTAGAATTTCTGAAATGCTTTTATTGTCGGGGTTATCGTTAAAATCGCCCATGATGATGATTTTTTGGGCACCATCGGCTTTATAAATACTGTCGATATGATTTTTTAAAACAGTAGCCGCCAATATTCTGGCGCTTTCGTTCTGGTCTTCAGCATCGGTTCGGGCAGGCCAGTGGTTTACATAAATGTGAACCATTTCGCCGTCTAATTTTCCCTTCACCCATAAAATATCGCGGGTATAATAATAGCCACGCATTTTTATAAATAGGGCTTTGCTAGCTTCAACACTGAAATAAGCCGGGTTGTAGAGCAGTGCCACATCAATGCCGCGTTCGTCTTTACTGTCGTAATGCACCATGCGGTAATTTCTTTTTTTGAGTGAAGGGTGATTGATGATATCGTTTAAAACAGTTTTATTTTCTATTTCAGCTAATCCTATGATAGAAGCCCCATCAGGGTTTGCGGCGATGCCATCGGTACCTATCTTTGAAATAACACTTGCTATTTTTTCTAATTTATCGGCATACATTTTTTGCGTGTAATGTTTTTCGCCGGCAAGGGTAAATTCCTCATCTCTCGATAAAGGATCATCGGCAGTATCATAAAAATTCTCGCAGTTATAAAACCCGATGACGGCAGTTTTGTACAACTGCTTCTTTTGGGCGAGCATAAAGTTAGGTGTATGAAGGCAAACCAGCATTGACACTAATCTCAGCAGAACATTTTTGGTATGTGTTGTCATGTCATCATTAATTTCTGCAAAAATATTTACAAAAAATAATATTACGAAACAAATAAATAACTATATTAGCATATTCTTTTTATTTTACTTATGCAAAAACTTGCATTTATTAGCTTCATGCTGGTTGCGATTGCAATACATTCTGCCGCTCAGGAAAAGGGAAACCTGTATCAAAAATTGCTTGCTGATTCATTGTTAAAACAAGATTCAGCCGGTATGAACAATTTTAAAGAATCCGAAGCTATTGCAGTTATTTCTCTTGATGAAAGTGAATTGAATAACAGATCTGTTCAAAATGTTTCTTCTTCGGTTGCTGCATCGGCTGATCCTTTTATGTGGTTGGCGGCATTTAATTTTAATCCGGTCAGGTTTCGTTTCCGAGGCTATGATGCCGATAACAGTGTGCTTTACATGAATGGCATTGCTGTTGAAAATATTGAAAATGACTTTACTCTTTTTTCACTATTTGGCGGATTGAATGATGTGTTGCGAAACAGAGAAACAGTGGTTGGTTTACGCAACAACACTTTTTCATTTGGCGGCATCGGAACATCAACGCAAATAGATTCACGTCCACAAAAACAAAGAAAACAAAATTCAATCGGGTACGTTTTTTCGAACGGAATGTATACGCATAAAATATCATTCACACATTCATCAGGAATCAATAAAAAAGGATGGTCGTTTGTTTTTTCGGGAAGCAGAAGATGGAGCAATGAAGGTTATGTTGACGGAACTTATTTTGATGCATGGAATGGTTTTATTGGATTGAATAAAAAGCTGGGAATGAAAAACGATTTGTCGCTTGTGGCATTCGGAACGATTTCTGAAAACGGGCGACAAGGTTTTGCAGTTGCCGAAATGGATTCACTGGCAGGCACACATTATTACAATCCTTACTGGGGCTATCAAAACGGCAAAAAACGAAATGCCAATGTTGTAAAAACCAACCAGCCTTATTTTATTTTTACGCATGAATTTAGAATAAGAAATAACACTTCACTTATCACTGCCATTGATTATTCGTCTGGCGATCGGGGTTCTACTTTTTTAGACTGGTATAATGCACCCGACCCGCGACCGGATTATTACCGTTATTTACCAAGTTATCAGACCGATCCGTATCAAAGGTATTTGGTACAGCAATCTATGACCGGCAACGTAAACAATCGTCAAATCAATTGGCAAAGATTATATGATGTGAATCGCGCAAGCATCGAATCGGTTCAAAATGCAAACGGAATTACCGGAAATGTTTTTTCGGGAAAAAGATCGCATTATGTGCTGGCCGAAAATATGGCACACACAACAAAGTTTGATGTCAACTCAACATTTAATTCTTCTGTTGGCAAACATGCACAATTAAGTTTTGGTGCATCGTATCAATCACAAAATAATCGTTACTATAAAAAGTTGGATGATCTGCTGGGCGGCGATTTTTTTGTTGATCTCAATCAGTTTGCCGAAAGAACCTATCCTTTAAATAATGTTGCCAATCAAAATGATTTGAATCGCCCGAACCGGATCCTTGCGGCAGGAGATCAATACGGATGGGATTATAATATCATTACCGCCAAAACAAAAGCATGGTTACAAACGGCTTTTAATTTTAAACGGATCGATCTTTTTATTGCAGCAGAAATGACCAACTCAAAATTTAAGAGAGTTGGAAATGTTATGAATGGATTATTTCCTGTTAATTCTTTTGGTGCATCACC
Source organism: Bacteroidota bacterium (assembly GCA_028877045.1). GTDB lineage: Bacteria > Bacteroidota > Bacteroidia > Chitinophagales > Chitinophagaceae > CAIQDX01. The sequence continues at coordinate 3,775 of JAGWPQ010000032.1, forward strand.
AGCATTTCAGTTTCCCGGATGGGGAAGCAAAACAGGGATCACCTTAAAAATAAACGGAAGAAATTATTTGTATGCCAATGCAGCTTACATGAGCAAAGCCCCCTCTTCGCAAAATGTTTTTATTTCTTCCCGGACAAGAAATGAGGTTCAAAATGATCTAAACAATGAAACTGTTTTAAGCACAGAAGCGGGTTATGTTTTAAATGCACCAACGATAAAATTGCGGTTGACGGGATATTACAGCAGTTTCAAAAACCAATTGGATGTGATGAGTTTTTATGATGATGATCTGCAGAATTTTGTAAACTATGCATTGAATAATATTTCGAAATTGAATTATGGCGGCGAGTTGGGTATTGATCTGAAACTACTCGCAGGATGGAGTTTTAAGGCTGCTGCGTCCATCGGTAAATATTATTACAACAGCAGGCCCAATGCTATTGTGACGATTGATAATACATCTTCGGTAGTTGCAAAAGATGTGTTGTACCTGCAAAATTATTTTATTGGTTCCATGCCGCAACAGGCTTACAATGCTACGCTCCAATATCAAATGCAGAATAGATTTTTTTTCAGTATCTCGGGAAATTATTTTAATGATATGTGGATGCAACTAAACCCCATTCGCCGCACTTACCGCGCAGTTCAAAATGCGCTTTATCAAAGCAATCAGTGGAATGATATTTTGGCCCAAACGCCACTGCAAAATCAATGTAGCATCAATGTTTCGGGTAGCTGCATCATGCGTGTTTCTAAAAAAAGGAACCGACATAAGACTTTATTGGTACTGAACGGAAGCATCAATAATTTATTCAATAATCAAAACATTGTATCGGGTGCATCCGAACAATTCCGGTTCGATTTCTCCACTTTAAACACAAAGAAATTCCCCCCTAAATATTATTACTACTATGGATTGAATTTTATGTTCGGCACTTCGGTAAGGTTTTAAAGACATAAATAGTCAATCAAAATTAAATCTACTTAACCACAGAGTTGAAAGAGTAATACACTGAGTTTCACAGTTTGCTCTGTGAAACTCCATGAAAAACTCTGTGGACATTGTGGTAAAAAAAATTAAAAAAATACGAGATGAAAAGACGATTTTATTTTTTATTGAATGGTAGCCTGTTTTTTATTTTAACAGCATCATTATTTTATTCCTGTGTAAGAAAATTTGATGAGCCTCCGGCTTTTATCAAGCCGAATATTGCTGCAACAAGTTCCATCAAATCCTTGAGGGCCTTGCATTCCATGGGAAGTTTTGAAAAGATCAATTCGGATATGATCATTTCCGGAATTGTTGTGGGCGATGATAAAAGTGGTAATCTCTACAAACAAATTTGTGTGCAGGATTCAACAGCAGGCATCACCGTCAATCTGGGTGGTAATAATTTATATGTTGATTATCCTGTGGGGCGACAGGTTTTTATTAAATGTAAAGGCTTATGGTTAAGCGATAACAACCGCATGATCGAATTGGGAATGATAGATAGTACAATGCCTTCAAGTCCTTTGCTGTCTTCCATTCCATCCACTTTATTCGATTCATTTTTGGTGAAAGGGAGTTTTGGAAATACTATTTCACCCAAATTGATTTCTATCAATCAACTCAACGACAGCGTTCAAAGTATGTTGATACAAATTAAAGACAGCGTACAATTTGTTGCGACCGATACTGCATTAACTTATGCCGATGTTTCGGCATCTAAAAGTTCTGTAAATCATACCATCAGTGATTGCAACGGAAATAAAGCGGTGGTGTATACAAGTGGCTATGCAAATTTTGCCGGCGTTAAAACACCAACAGGTAAAGGATTAATTACGGCACTTTATTTTGTTTATAAAACTACTCCCGAATTAATTTTACGTGATACCTGCGATGCCCGGTTTTTTGCTGCACGCTGTAATGCAAG
>JAGWPQ010000316.1 GCA_028877045.1 Bacteroidota bacterium
CTTCATGGTTACACACGAAAAAGGAAAACATTCTGTTACCGATTATGAAGTGCTGGAAAGTTTTCGTTTGTATTCGTGGATGCAGTTTCAAATCCATACGGGCCGCACACACCAGATCCGTGTGCACATGAAACACATTGGTCACAGCATTGTGTGCGATGATATTTATGGCGATGGTAAACCCGTGTTACTTTCTTCCATCAAAAAGAAATTTAAACTTTCTAAAGATGCCGAAGAAGAAAGAGCCATTTTATCGAGGCTGGCATTGCATTCGTGGAAATTAAAATTTACACTCAACAACGAAACATTTTCATTGGAAGCCGAGCCACCAAAGGATTTGCGGGCTTTGCTGCAACAGTTGAGAAAATGGAAAGGTTGAGGAAATAGGAACACGGATAACACAGATGAAACAGATTCTCGCTGAAAATAAAAAGCCTGACCAAAATGGTCAGGCTTTTTATTTTTTGTTGAATAAAGAACAAAGCGTTGAAGAGTGCGACGCAACAGCAGCTTCATTGAAATACAAAAGCCGGTAACAAAAAAATATTAATCATTCTTAATTACTGCACCGCCCTTCATTACAAATTTTACATTGCCCATTACTTTTATATCCTGCACCGGATCGCCGTCAACCGCAATCACATCGGCCAGTTTTCCTTTTTCAATACTACCGATATTATTATTTCCAATTAGATCAGCACCACTAACGGTTGCTGCTTTAATACATTCCAGTGCAGGCATTCCTGCTTCATTCATATAAACAAATTCTTTCCAGTTTTTTCCATGAGCATACACGCCGGCATCAGTTCCGAAAGCAATTTTTACTCCGGCCTTATATGCTTTTGCAAAAGTGTTTTGAATAATTGGACCTACCTCTAATGCTTTTCTGGCAATCACTTCAGGGAAGAAGCCGGGCTTTGTTGCAGAGTCGGCAACAGATTTTCCGGCAATGATGGTTGGCACTAAATAAGTACCGTGACTTTTCATTAATTCCATAGTTGGTTCATCCATATAAGTGCCGTGTTCAATGGAAGAAACGCCGGCAATAATTGCACGTCGCATGCCTTCAACACCATGTGCATGTGCCGCAACTTTTAAACCATAATCTTTTGCAGTAGAAACGATGGCTGCAATTTCTTCTTCGGTGAACTGTGCACCACTGCCATCTTTTTCCAAACTTAATACGCCGCCTGTTGCCGCAAGTTTTATAACATCAACACCATCTTTATAATGCTGGCGAACTGCTTTGCGACATTCATCAACACCATTTACAACGTCAGCATTTAATTCGGCAATATGCGTTAAGTCGGTACGCAAACCATTTGTTGGATCGGCGTGTCCGCCGGTAGTTGACAAAATTTTTCCTGCTGTATATATTCTTGGCCCCATTACCAATCCTTTATTGATGGCATTACGCAATGAAATATCTACGCCACTGCCGCCCATATCGCGTACAGTTGTAAAGCCCGACAATAAAGTTATCCGTGCATATTGCAACGATCCAAAAGCCACATCGGCTTCGTTTTGCGTCAAACTTTTTAATAAACGATTCGGACTGATCTCTGATTCTATATGTACATGGCAATCGATCAAACCCGGCATTACCGTTTTGTTTTTCAGGTCGATTATTTTATCGTTCGCATTGGCAGCAACATAACCTTTTTCAACATCAACAATTTTATTCCCTTCAATAATTACACTCATCTC
>JAGWPQ010000317.1 GCA_028877045.1 Bacteroidota bacterium
GAGGCTTGCGTCGCACTCTTCAACGCTTTTATCTCTATTCAACAATGTCTTCTTTTTTATTATTTTTTATTTTTTCAACTCCCAACCAAATAAAATAAATAATACTGACAGAAGATACTCCCAAACAAAAAGAATTCAGTACTTCAGATTTCGAAAAAAGCATAACCGCTAATGCCAATACAATAATTATTGCATTGAATTTTGTTCTGTTTGCCTGCATCCAATAATACCAATTCATAAAAACAATTTATACTTTATTCAGCAACACATTTTCAAATTTTCAAATTGCCACATTAAATAATTGAACCGCCTCTTCCAAACATTTCATCATCTTTATCAATCCTTGTTTGATCTTCCATTGGAAATTCTTTTCTCATCGGAAAATAATTCATCTCTTCCACATTCAATATTCTTTTCAAATTAGGATGACCGATAAAATTTACGCCAAAGAAATCATAGGTTTCTCTTTCCATCCAATTAGCACTTGAAAATAATTTTGTTGCTGTAAAAACATCAGGCTGTTCAATATTTGTAAATATGGTATAACGCAAACGAATATTATCGATCAAATTATGTAAATGATAAACCACTGCTAATTCGCCGCCTTTATTTTCGGGATAATGTGCCGCAGTAATATCGGTTAAGAATTGAAAGTGCAGGGTTGCATCATCATACAAAAACTGCAACACTTTTAAATTAATTTCTTTAGAAGAACTGAAAGAAAGTAAACCATAAGGTTCGTGAAAACCGGTGACTGCATCACCAAATTTTTCTATCAATTTATTTTTGATCTGTTCGTTAGTTAAACCCATAATTTTTTATTCTATTCCGTAAGTTTCTAATAAAGCTTTGTATTGTGAACTGTTTCGGCGGCGGATACTTTCGTGTGCAACCAGATCCTGAATTTTCATAAAGCCATCCAAAATTGCTTCCGGTCTGGGCGGGCAACCGGGCACATACACATCAACAGGAATGATCTGATCAATGCCCTGCAACACACTGTAAGAATCAAAAATACCGCCACTGCTTGCACAGGCACCAACCGCTAAAACCCAGCGTGGTTCGGCCATTTGCAGATATACCTGGCGCAAAACCGGTCCCATTTTTTTAGAGATCGTTCCCATCACCATCAACAGATCGCATTGGCGTGGCGTGAATGCCATACGCTCGGCACCAAATCTTGCCAGGTCGTAATGTGCGGCAGCAGTTGCCATAAATTCTATACCGCAACATGATGTTGCAAATGGCAAAGGCCAGATAGAATTTTTACGGGCCAATCCAACAACATCGCTGAGTTTGGCAGTAAAAAACCCTTCGCCCGAATAACCATCGGGAGCTTCAACCATACTTACAGCAGTTGCCTTAACAGCTTCTTTAGGATGAATATTAAAACGTACCGGACGCATATTATAATGTTGAATTTTGAATGATAAATTTTGAATGAACAGATCTCCTTTCTAATTTAACATTCAACATTTAAAATAGTTTTAGTCTTCCCATGTTAATGCACCTTTCTTGATGATATAAAAAAATCCCACCAGGAAAAATGCAACAAATAATAATACCGCTTCGAAACCACCCCAGCCCAGTGATTTAAAATTAACCGCATAAGGATAAAAGAAAATCACTTCCACATCGAATAACACAAATAAAATTGCCACTAAAAAATATTTAATAGCCACCGGCTGACGGGCATTGCCATGACTTGCAATACCACTTGTAAAACTTTCTAATTTATCGTCGGTCTTTCTTTTGGGACCAACCCATGCAGAAAGTGCAATCATAAAAGCCACAAAGCCAACAGCGAAGATTATTTGGATACCGATAGGGAAATAATTGGCAGCAGTACTCTCTGTTGAATCTAATAACATAGGAAGCCAATGCATGTCTTGAACTTTTGAAATGAGTTGCAAAAATAAGACTGCAAAGCATACAAAAGAAAAACTCCTCGTAAATGAGGAGTTATTTCTTTAATTTTTTTTATGTAGCGCTTCCGGGAGCCTTTCCGCTTACAAATCCGGTTGAAGATTTAGAAGCAGGTTTTTTAGTAGGCGGTGGTGGCGCCAATGCCTTTTGCAGCACATCTTTTGTTTTTAAAATGAAGTCATTTTCTTCACCCGGATCCGGGTATAGAGCCAACATCTTATCGCAAATCTCCAATCCTTTCTGGTTATCTTTCATTTTATCAACAAAATAGACCAACAAAAAATAGTAGTTATTAAATATCAGTTTTTTGTTTTTCACCGAATCCTTCATTAAAAATTCGTTTTGCTGAATGATAGGATCAATGGCTGTAGCACTGTCTATTGCTTTTGCCGCTTTTACATTGAAAAAATATCCTTGTGATTTATCAGGAAATGCAGCAATATAATTTTTTGCAATCGACATCGTTTGTACATAATCTTTTGCATTAAATGCTATCATGGAAAGATTATAATAATCGAACTCGCTTGTGGTCCCGCCCTTCAATTCAATAACTTTTTGATACCATTTTAATTGATCGGTATATAATTTCGCTTTACCCAATAAGGATGCAGCCTGATCGGCGTACAGTATTTTATTTTCTTTTGAAGGATCTGCTGCTATTGCCTTTTCTAAATATCCAACTGCCTGCATTTCACTGCCGGGGAATTTGGAAAATATCTTTACTGCCAAATCATAATCGGAAGGCTGAACAATACTGGGTGTGGCAACAGCAAAGAATTTTTCGGCATACGATTTTGCTTGTATGGAATCACCCAATCTGTCGTAATCATACGCATATAAAATATTGATGCGTGGCATTGATCCTGCCGGAATAGATGCTTCTATTTCTTTTGCTTTAGCCAATGACTCATTATATTTTCCTGCACGGAAAAGATAATCTGCCATCCAATAATCAGTTGATGGATCCTTATCGGCATACTTTACATAATTGTCTAAATAATCTTTTGCTTTATTTACATCTTTTTCGGCATAATATTTAAACAGCGATAAGTAAGCAAGCGGAAAAGTTGGGTCAGCACTGATGGCGCCGTTAAAAGAAGATTCTAATGCCTCTTTATTATTCTGGCTTAAATAGATCTGACCTATTTGATATTGTGCCATTACATTTTTGGGGTCACGTGCCAACGCATCTAAAAAAGATTTTACTGCGTCGCCGCCATTTTCACCTCCTAATTTTCGATAACAAATACCCATGTTGATATAAATATCGGGGTTGGTTTTATTAAGCTCTGCTGCACGTTTTAATTTTTCGATCCCATATACCGGATCGCCTGTAGTTGAATTGCCATCGGCGTTGGCACGACCGATCGCATTTAAAATATCGGGATTTTCGCCCTTCTTTGTTTTTGTGGCCGTGATGGCTTGCTCGAATTTTTGTTTGGCACTATTCAGATCACCGCCCTGCAATAATTCTACATGACCCATTCCAATCCAGATGAATGGATCGTTCACACCATCAGTTAATGCTTTTTGATAAACAGCTTTTGCTGCATTTAATTGATCAGGAGTTGGCAACCCTTCTGCTGCTAATAAAGCCTGACCATACCAATAAATTGTTTGCGGATCTTTTGGATTAGCATCATACAATTTTTTTAAAATTGAAATAGCCGTTTTATCCTTTTCGTAATTAATATCTTTAATGCCCTCCGCGATTGTTTGTGCATGTATTGTACTAACTGCAATCATTGCGGCAACAAAAAAAGTAATGATCTTCTTCATCATGTTTCGTTTAAATTATAGGTTTACTCTTGCTCTTTTATTTTACTGTTCCGTTTTAAAAAACTCATTTTCGCCGGTGCCAAACCTGATCGTCTGAAAATCAGTTGTCCTCTTTCCAAACTCATAAAATTTACAAATCCTGTCCCCAAGCCACCTGCATCGTCTTTAAAAATATAATATAAAGGCCGTGCCAGCGGATACTCACCAAAAGTTATTGTTGCCTGCGATGGTTTTGCAAACATATCTTTTTCGTTGCATTTTACACACTCTACCAGGGCCAATCGCATTTTTTTTAAATCTTCTACCTGCTGTGGTTCTTCGCTATTACCTACCCAGCTTAACCCCACAAAGCCAATTGCATTCTCTGTTTTTTTGATGGCTTCAATTACTGCATCACTTCCGTTTACTGCTACAACATTCTTTCCGAACGATGCGCCTCTCAATACACTGTCTTGCAAATATCTTACCGAACTTGTTGCATTGTTTCCATCCATGATGGCAGTTATGTTTTTTTTGCCGGTCAGGATATTCTTCAAATCTGCAATTGTAAAAACACTGTCTTTCGACTTGATATTTACAATCACTGCAACCGCATCATAGGCCAGTGTCGCAAACTGAGGGGGGACAGATAATTTATTGGCAAAGAACGATGTTTCACTTTTAGATAATCCTTTTGCAACAATAATCAATCTTGTACTATCCTTCATAAAATCTTTAAAACATTCTACTTCCGGTTTGTACGACGCAATGATATTTGCTTCCGGATAAGAAGAATGATACACTTTAATTTGCTGCTCTATCACCGGTTTAAAACTCTCATCAACACTTATATAAATAGTTCCTTTTTTGGGTGTATCAGTTTCAACAAAACCCGCGTCCTGTTTGGTTTTACAAGATGCCAGCAATAAAAGATAAAGCGAAATAAAATATATGCTCTTTTTCATTTTAATAATCCTTCTTTATTCCGCGATACAATCTGAATCCGCCATACAATAAACAAATGCTTCCAAAAAAATACCTGAAAGTTTTATCTACATCCATGATCTGAACAATTTTAAATTTGTCTCCAAAGAACATTACGGCAGCCATCGATAATAAAAAAATAGCCATGGTCAAGTCGTATGTCATCCGCATCACATAATAACTTTTTCGCTGTTTATCTCTAAAATCATTTTCCATTTAACGATACTTTGAAGTAGGGGTGAGCAATTTAGATAATTATTTTATTCGGCCGATACAAATGTCACAGGTAATTTGCAGAATACGGGAACTTTTCTTCCATTTTGCATGCCGGGTTTCCATTGCGGCATTTTTTTAATCACCCTTAACACTTCAGCATCCAGATCGGGCCTTGCTGTTTGAACAATTTTTAAATCGCTGATATTTCCATCAGCATCAACAACAAATTGTGCGATCACCA
>JAGWPQ010000318.1 GCA_028877045.1 Bacteroidota bacterium
CAGTTGAATGCGTTTCATGAACAATTTTTATTTGCGGATTTGCATTCACACGTTTTGCTTCCCATAAACGAACATAACCGCTAAGTCTTGCCACACCGTGACTATCAATGCCTCTCACATCCGCACTCAGCAAGGTTTTGGTGGCAATGGTTGCATGATCATCACTACAACCGATAGATAAAAATATTTTGTGAGTGAATTGGTATAACTGTTCGAATGAAATATGGGTCACTATAAAAATTTTTATATCATTAATAATTCTTAAAAATAAAATTGATGAATAAATATCTATTTAAAATTTTTACCGGGCAAATCAGCATCTTTTCTTCCCCAAACATTTCCGGGTTTTTCAGCCATCACAAATTCAATTGTTCCTCCTTTCAAAATATCGGCATGAGTAATAAAAGATTTATTATAAACCGCTCCATTTAATTTCATTGATTGAATATATTTATTTGATTTTGATAACCCTTTTGCAATTACTGTAAATGTTTTCCCGTTTGACAATTGCAATGAGGCTTTATCGGCCGAGGGAACACCAATAACATATTCGCCGCTTGCTGGATTAACAGGATAAAAACCCAACGAACTAAAAACATACCACGCACTCATTTGTCCGCAATCTTCATTGCCGCATAGCCCATCTGTTTTATTGGTATATAAAGTGTTGCAGATTTGATGAATTAAGTCGGCAGTTTTTTCGGGCAAGCCGATATAGTTATACAAATAAGCAATGTGGTGACTTGGTTCGTTGCCATGTGCATACTGACCGATCAGTCCGCTAACATCAGGTGGCAAATCCTTACTGGCAGGTGCTTCTACCGTAAACAAAGAATCCAATTTATTTTTAAAATCATTTCGTGATGTATATTTTGCAATTAATCCGTACACATCATGCGGCATAAACCAACTGTGTTGCCATGCATTACCTTCGGTAAAAGCATTCTTTCCATCTACCTGTTGATTGAATGAATTAAATGATGTTACCCAAGTGCCATCACTGTTTTTCGGACGCGCAAATTCAACAGTTGAATCGTAAACATTTTTCCATGATTCACTTCTCTTCATAAAAATTTTATAATCATCCATACTATTCAATCGTTTTGCAACCTGTGCAATACACCAATCATCATACGCATATTCTAAAGTGATGGTAACACTTTCTTCCAGTTTGTCCTGAGGGAGAAAACCATACTGGCGATAAAAATTTGTTCCGCGGATGTTTTGATTGGCACTTGCCTTCATGGCGGCAAAAGCATCGGCATAATCAAATCCTTTGATGCCTTTTAAAATAGCATCGGCAATTATGGGAACAGCATGATAACCGGTCATACAATTGGTTTCGTTGAAATGCAAATCCCAAACAGGCAATAATCCCGACTGATGATAAAATGCCAGAAAAGAATTTATAATAAATGGAACCCTTTCTGTTTGCGTTAGTGTAAACAAAGGATTGGCCGCACGAAAAGTGTCCCACAAAGATTCTACAGTATAAATATTTTTTCCTTTAACAATATTGCCTTTTGCAGATTTATAATTACCCAATGCATCATCAAAACGAACTGGTTCAAGATAGGTATGATACAATGCTGTGTAAAATGTTTGTTTAAAAGCTAAATCATGCGATGTAATTTTTATTTTACTTAATTCTTTATTCCAAACATTGGCGGCAGTTTCTTTTACAGCATTAAAATTCCATCCGCTAATTTCTTTCAGGCTTTCCAATGCCCCTTCTGTATTGGCAAAACTTAATCCTACTTTCATTAATATCTTTTCGCCATCTACCGTTGAAAATTGCAGTTGCGCTTTTACATCTTTTCCTTTTGTTTCAGTAGCATCAACAGATTGTTTATCGCTTATTAAAATTAAATTCTTAATTGGTTTACTTAATCGTACAGCAAAATAAACTTTACTGTTATCGGCCCAGCCTTTCGAAAAACGATAGCCAATAAAAGTGCTGTCATTAATTTTTTTAAAATAAGATTCAACATTACTGTCGTAATTAATTGCAAAGCCCAGATCAAATCTAATAATTGCATTATCACTTTTAGGAAAAGTATATTGATGAAAACCACAACGCAATGACGTTGTTAACTCTGCACGAACATTAAAATCTTTCAGCAGCACCGAATAATAACCCGGACTTGCTTTCTCCTGATCGTGTGAAAATTTACTTTTTACAATTCCGGAACTTGGTTGAATATTCACCATAGGCAAAACAGAAATATCGCAAAGATCTCCAACACCTGTTCCGCTCAAATGCGTATGGCTAAAGCCTTGTATCATGCTGTCGCTGTAATTATAACCACTGCACCAATCCCAGCCCTGTGTGCCGTTATCGGGACTCAACTGAACCATACCAAATGGTAAAACAGCACCGGGATAAGTATGGCCGTGTCCTCCTGTTCCGATAAACGGATTTACATAATCAACTGTACGTTGTGCAAAAACAGGTGTCGTTAAACCCAAAAAAACAATTGCAGCTATAATATTATTTTTCATTGCAAAATTTAATTAACGAAGTTAGAAAAATAAAAGAGGTTGAATGATGAAATCCACTCAACCTCTTCAATAAGTTCTGCATCATTCACTCATTCTATCAATCACTCATTCACCCATTAAAACGGCAGATCATCCAACGGTTCTGTTAATTCACTTGCAGCAGGAACAGCTTGCGAACTTTGTGCAGCAACCGGTGCCGATGATTGATAATTTGTATTTGCAGAAGCAGCAGTGCCGCCTTCATTATTTTTAGATCCCAATAACTGAACACTTGCAACTCTTAATATTAACGATGCACCTTGTCTTCCATCCTGGGTTTGATAGGTTCTGACATCGGGCTGGCCTTCAACATAAACCTGTGTACCTTTTTTTAAATAAGGAGCAATAGCAGTTCTGTCGGTCCAGTAAGCGCAATCAACCCAAGTGGTTTTATCTTTCTGAACACCCTGTGCATCTTTAAAACGTTCGGTATGTGCTACTGTAAAATTGATCACATTTTTTCCGTTCACATTGTTTACAACGGCATCTTTTCCAAGATTGCCAATAACCTGAAGCTTGATCATAACAATTAGTTTATAAAAGTTCGTAATAAAAGAGTTTGGAAAATTACATAAAATCTTTTAGCCGCATGGTTCGTGAACAAAGAGATTTTTATTTTGGGGATAAACTGTATCTCTTTGTGCAACTACGGTGGCATCTCACACTTCACATAAGTTTTTTGGTTGAACAAAAAAACAAGCTCTATTTTTCAGCCACTAATTCTTCAATAGTCTTTTTCATGTATTGTATCGTATTTAAACCAACTCCGGAGGTATGAAACCTAACAATTCCTTTTTTGTCAACTACAACATTGGTAGGATAAGAATTAATTTTATACATCCCTTGAGCAATATATTTTCCATTATCAATAATGTGATAATTATACGGATATGTTTTTAAAAATTCTTTAATTGAAAAAAGATCATCTAAGGCAACTGCAATAAAAACAACATTAGGATTGTCCTTATACTTTTCAACAATTTTATTTAATTCCGGTATTTCTTCTCGACATGGCGGGCATCCAACAAACCAAAAATTTAAAACGATTATTTTACCTGTCATATCTTTTAAAGAGAATTTATTTCCATCCATATCCTTTTCTTTAAACGGATATATTTTCTGTCCTGTTTTAAAGTAATTACTCTCTTTTGGAGCAGGAGCATTGGCCATAGCTATTGCTGTTAATGAATCTCTGCGATTTTTTTCAGTTTCAGATAACTTATAAATTAACATCCCTTCAGATGCATCTTTTGGTTTTACTGGACGTAATCCATAATCTCTTGTTTTCATTAAAAGTATCCAAATGTTGTAAGGGTAAATTTGCCCGCTTGAATCTTTTACAATTGTACTTTCATCTATCTTAAAATAATTTCCTTTTTGCGCTTCTGATCTGAAAAAAAATATTAGAAACAAAAAAATAATTATGATTCTCATAAATGCAATTTATCTCAAAATACAAAAAATATTCATACAATATTTTTTATCTTAAATATTTTCAACAGCAACACTGTATAATTTATTTCTTTTGTCGCTGTCAGCATTTTTCGCCAAAAGTATTTAACGGCTGTTTTGAGCTTCGGTTTCAAATCCAAAGCATTCGGATCGCAATCCGAAAGGCTTGGGTTAGAATCTGCACCTCTTGGATTTCAATCCGTAACGCTTGGATTGCAATCTGTAAGTCTTGGATTTGAATCTGCAACGCTTGGATTATGATCTGTAAGTTGCAGATCGTAATCCAAGTGTTTTGGATAACGATCCGTGAGTTGCGGATATGAAACCGAAGGTTCGGGATGGTGATCCGAATGCTTTAGATTTTAAATAAACCTCTGAAGATTTTAATTGCTGCCATAAAAACAGAACGTACAAGTGTGCGACGCAACCGCAGCCTCATTGAAATACAAAAGCCGGCTACATAAAAATTCCTTTCTCCGCAACAAAAATCGAATGCTAACAATTAGTAGTTTAGTCGTTCTGATTATCTTTGTTTTTTCGAAAAACATTTTCAATGAGCAGGAAAGGAAAAATTTTAGTGGCAATGAGTGGCGGCATCGACAGTACCGTGGCTGCTTTGATGTTGCACAACGAAGGTTATGAAGTGATCGGTATTACCATGAAAACCTGGGATTATGCGAGCAGTGGTGGTGGCAGCAAAGAAACAGGTTGCTGCAATATTGATAGTTTTAACGATGCCCGCCAGGCTGCCGTACAACACGGTTTTCCACATTTTATTTTAGATATCCGTGAAGAATTTGGCGATTATGTTATCGAGAATTTTGTTGATGAATATATTGCCGGCCGCACACCCAATCCCTGTGTGATGTGCAATACGCATATCAAATGGCGTGCTTTATTAAAACGTGCCAATGCATTGGATTGCGAGTTTATTGCAACAGGTCATTATGCAAACATCCGCCAGCATACCAACGATAGATTCGTGATCAGTAAAGGTTTGGATGAAAGCAAAGATCAGAGTTATGTGTTGTGGGGATTGGATCAGGATCTGCTGAGTCGTACCATTTTGCCATTGGGTAATTATCATAAAAAAGATATTAAACAAATGGCGGTAGATATGGGTTATCCTGAACTTGCTAAAAAAAGTGAGAGCTACGAGATTTGTTTTGTTCCCGACAATGATTATCGCGGATTTTTAAAACGCAGAGTTGATGGTTTGGAAGAACAAGTTAAAGGCGGCTGGTTTGTTGATAAGCAAGGAAAAAAATTAGGGCAACATAAAGGTTATCCTTTTTATACAGTTGGTCAGCGCAAAGGTTTGGAAATCGCTTTTGGCAAACCAACTTATGTTACTGCCATTGATCCCGAAACAAATACAGTTGTGTTGGGCGATGAAAATGATCTGGAACAAAATGAAATGCAGGTAACAAAAATCAATTGGGGGAAGTATGATGGTATTACCGATGGCATGGAAGCTATCACTAAAATTCGTTACAAAGACAAAGGTGCTTTAAGTAATTTATATATGGCTGAAGATGGCGTCAACGTTAGGTTTTACGAGAATGTAAAATCCATTGCACCGGGGCAAAGCGCTGTTTTTTATGAAGGTAATGATGTGATTGGTGGCGGAGTGATACAACGTGGCAATCTTATACCCGTTTAAACAAAGCTGCAAACATAGAATCGGCTTTCATTTCATATCCTTTCAATAATTCTTTTTTAATTAATTGCAGTGATGGAAATTGTTGTTGAATAAAATCAACCGCATCTTCATTTTCCTTTTTAAATACCGAACAGGTGATGTATAAAAAATAACCATCTTTTGCCAGATGAGGGATGGTATTGCTGATTATTTTTTTCTGCAAAGCCGCA
>JAGWPQ010000319.1 GCA_028877045.1 Bacteroidota bacterium
CTGCACAAACCGATGGAATGGAGTTGCCGAAATTTGCCATCATTGGTCAGCCTAATGTTGGCAAATCATCTTTATTAAATGCATTGATAGGATCGGAGAGGACCATTGTCAGCGATATTGCAGGAACAACAAGAGATACCATTCACACACATTATAAACTTTTTCAGAAAGAATTTATTTTAATTGATACAGCAGGTATCAGAAAAAAGAGCAAAGAAAAAGATGACCTTGAATTTTATTCTATCATCCGCGCCATTAAAGCAATGGATGAGGCTGATGTTTGTATGTTGGTGCTGGATGCAGAAAAAGGGGTTACAGCACAAGATGTAAACATCTTTAGTTTGGCTGTGAGAAAAGGAAAAGGAATAGTTGTGTTGGTTAACAAGTGGGATCTGGTAGAAAAAGATACCAATACAGCCCGTGATTATGAAAAAACATTAAAACAAAAATTAGCACCTTTTACCGATGTTCCTGTTTTGTTTATTTCAGCAAAGGATAAAACAAGAATATTTAAAGTGATTGAAATTGCTTTGAGTGTGTATGAAAGTAAGTCTCAAAAAATATCAACTTCAAAATTAAATGATGTAATGCTGAAAGCAGTAGAAGCTTATCATGCGCCGGTAGTAAGAGGTCATTCAGTTAAAATAAAATTCATAACTCAGCTTCCAACGGTCGTTCCATCGTTTGCTTTTTTTACAAATTATCCCGACGATATTAAGCTCCCATACAGGAATTACCTTGAAAATCAGCTCCGTACACATTTTAATTTTAAAGGCGTACCTATACGAATTTTCTTCAGAAAAAAGTAGATAAAAAAATTTCGTTAAAATTTGTATAATCCGTTCCGGCGTATATCTTTGCGCAAATTCTTA
Source organism: Bacteroidota bacterium (assembly GCA_028877045.1). GTDB lineage: Bacteria > Bacteroidota > Bacteroidia > Chitinophagales > Chitinophagaceae > CAIQDX01. The sequence continues at coordinate 873 of JAGWPQ010000319.1, forward strand.
ATAACCAAAAACAAGTACAATGAAAAAAGTATTCGCTTTATTAGCTATCGCATCATTCGTAGCATGTAACAGTGGTGAAACAAAAACTGCTGCTGCTGATTCTGCAAAACCAGCTGTTGACACAACAAAAAAAGTTGACACTGCTAAAGCTGCAGTTGACACAACTAAGAAAGACACAACTAAGAAAATGTAATTTCAAAGTACTCGTACTTGATATTACTTCTTGCAAGAAGTTATCCTCCATGTTTCAAACATGGAGGATTTTTTTTGTGATCAATCAAAAATAAAATCTCATCATAAAATGAGGTTTTATTCTATTAACGGTTAATAAAATTAATGATCCCTTCTGTTACCCCATCCGCGGTCATGACCTTCAGATCTTCTTTCATCAAACCTGCGGTCGTTTCTGTAATAATTATCTCTGTCGCGATGTTCATCTCTGTCATAACCATATCTTCTTTCACCGAATCCTGAATTATAATTGTATGCCATCATAGGTTGACGATAACCATAATTATAATTTCCTCTGTATTCTGCATAGCGGTCTCTGTAATAGCCTCCGTTTAAATAAGGCCTTGATTCATAAACGGGGAACTTACGGCAATTGTATAAATCAAATCCTGCATACATTCCGGGTAATCCTGCCGAAAATACCCATGCACCATTATTCAAATAAATAAATTCACGTTGAGGTACATCATAGTATGCGTCGATTTCGGGTATATAATAATATTCGGCAACTGCATTTCCTGCTGCGATCCAGCCGGGTAATCCAAATCCAACATTTACATTAAAACGAACTTGCGCTACAGAATAATTTATTATTGCACTGCTTGCAACAAAAACGGTAAGTAGAATTAGCTTTTTCATAAATCAAAGTTTTATAACAACACTTATTCAAATGCAATGCCAGATTTTTTTTTAATGTTAATGAAAATAAAATTTCATCATAAGCTGTTTTAAAAGTTGTTATAAACTGTTTTACTTTTAGTGCTTATTTATTGGATAAGATGACAACTGAAAGAACCGAAAAATTATTAAAAGTATTGCGTCAGCGCCGGGCCGATCTGACGGTTGTGATGGAAAATGTTCAGGACCCGCATAATATTTCGGCAGTGATGCGAACCTGCGATGCTGTTGGTATTCAGGACATTTATATTTTAAACACCAAGATTCCGCGACATAAAAAATTTGGTACAAAAAGCAGCAGCAGCGCACTCAAGTGGTTAACGGTACATCAGTTTGATGATGCCCAAAAATGTTTTGAAGAACTTCGTAAACATTATCAAAAAATAGTAACAACACATTTATCAACCGATGCCATCAGTTTATACGAAATTGATTTTACCCAAAGCGTGGCATTGGTTTTTGGTAACGAACATTCGGGTGTCAGCGATGAAGTGCGGGCTTTGGCCGACGGGAATTTTATCATTCCGCAAATGGGTATCATACAGAGTTTGAATATTTCCGTTGCCTGTGCTGTAAGTATTTATGAAGCGCTCCGTCAAAAGAAAATAACAGGTCAGTATCAGCAAACTTCTTTATCGGCCGAAAGAATAAATAGTTTGATGAAAGAATGGGGATTTGATGAAAGCGATTCTTCAAAAATTAATTTATCTGAATGAAAAAAATTGTAACTGTTTTATTTTTTTTGATAATGACGAATGTTATTTCGGCTCAGCAAATAAAAAAAGTTAAGATCGATGATGTGCTGAAAATGATTGATACCACTACTTCTCCGCTGGTCATAAA
>JAGWPQ010000320.1 GCA_028877045.1 Bacteroidota bacterium
ATAGAACTCTTAACAAATATTACCACAACAGTTGGCAATAATATTTTTATAACCGATGATGTGTATCGCGATACATTGGATGTAATGATGGCGATTAAAGATATTCAAAAGCAAAATGGCGAAGCTGGCTGCAACCGTTATGTCATCAGTCAATGTAACTCGGCATTAAATGCGATCGAAGTTTTTGGTTTGATGTTATTAAGCGGATGGAAGAAAGAAGAATTAACTGTTGATATTGTTCCCTTGTTTGAAACAGTCGATGATCTGCAACATGCAGCCAATGTGATGAAAGAATTGTACAGCAACAAAATTTACAATCAGCATCTGCAAAAAAGAAATCATAAACAAACCATCATGTTAGGTTTTTCGGACGGCACAAAAGATGGTGGTTATTTGATGGCCAACTGGAGTATTTATAAAGCGAAAGAAGAATTAACTGCTATTTCGAAACAATATAATATCGATGTTGTTTTCTTTGACGGACGTGGCGGACCTCCTGCACGCGGTGGCGGAAAGACGCACCAGTTCTACGCTTCCATGGGAAAGAATATTGCAAATAAAGAAATACAGTTAACAGTTCAGGGACAAACCGTAAGTTCAAATTTCGGAACGATCGATGCAGCACAATACAATATTGAGCAAATGATCGATGCAGGAATTTATAATGACCTGCTTTCGAACAATGAACTTACTTTATTACCAGAAGAAGAAAAATTATTACAATCATTATCCGAAGAAAGTTACCGGTCATACATTCAATTAAAAGAGCACCCTTATTTTTTGGATTATTTAGGCCATGCCAGCCCGTTGCGTTTTTATGCAGAAACAAATATTGGCAGCCGTCCGGCAAAAAGAGGCGGCTCATCAAAAATCAATTTAAAAGATCTGCGTGCCATTCCATTTGTTGGTGCCTGGAGCCAGTTGAAACAAAATGTTACCGGTTATTACGGATTGGGTACTGCATTGCAGCAATTAGATAAAGAAGGAAAATGGGATGAGTTGCAAAAAATGTATCAGCGTTCATTATTTTTCAAAACATTGATTGATAATTCTGAAATGGCGATGCAGAAATGTTTCTTCCCGCTTACCTCATTTTTATCGACGCATAAAACCTATGGTGAGATATGGAATAAAATTTATGCAGAGTATGAACTTACAAAACGTTATGTGCAAAAGCTTTCGGGACATAATGAATTGATGGCAGATTATCCGGTTGATCAATTATCGATTCAAATGCGTGAAAGAATTGTGTTGCCTTTGATCACCATTCAACAATATGCCATCACAAAAGTTCGTGAGCTGGAAGAACAATTAATTGATACGCCGGTTAAAAAAACGTACGAAAAATTAGCCATGCGCTGTTCGTTCGGAATTATAAATGCAGGAAGAAATTCGGCATAATAAAGAAGGTCTTTGAAAAAAGACCTTCTTATTTTAAATGAAAAATTTAGCTACTCAAACCCCATGGCGGAATTAATTCCTGTCTGACTAAGAATGAATCCCTGCTTCTAAAAGATGCCTGCACGAGATAGAGAGCAAGGCCCATTGATATAAAGGTCTTATACGGATATAGCTTTACGGCTTTTTGTATACTATGCATAGTACAAGAAAAGGGTGTATTGCCTCGTTTCATACATATATCAGATCCTGATA
>JAGWPQ010000321.1 GCA_028877045.1 Bacteroidota bacterium
ATTTTTAATTATTTCAATGCTGTTCTGCTTTCCTTTAATTACCGCCAAACGCTTTTGCACCTTGGGTTCTGTGCGATGCTTGTATAATGTAATTCTGTCCAGCGGCGAGTTAACATACAACACCCTGTTGTGTTTGCTCATCTCCTCGGCAATATTTTTACAGTTGCTGCCAATTTCAACATCCCATGGCTGCTGACCAACAATAACAATATCTCTTCCGCTAATCATGTTAAAATATTTTTTTTGTTACAAGCTGCATAACAGGCATGATACTTTCGTTGCCCCTGATTCTTTCAGTGAAAGAATCGCACTCTTCAACGCTTTGTTCTCTATTCAACTTTTTTTGAATTTACCAATAACTCATTTTGCTCTTTATCAATTTTAAAAGCAGCAACAATCAATGCAGCCCCTAAATAAAAATTCACATTCGACGGAAACTGTACCAATGCTTCCTGCGGAAAATTGCCAATGTTCAACGCAAAAATTATCAATACGGCAGCCAAACAATACGATTTCAATTCAGGATCACGGATGCTGTAAAAATTATTTATTCCTGTTTTTAAAATTATAAACATCATCACACAAAAGATAGCCAATCCTATCCAACCCAATTCAACCGTTACCCGCACATAACCACTGTCGGGCGGGAAATTTGCCAAGTACGAATTAGGCGCAAACTTTTGTCCCCATTCGCCAGTAGCGCCTAAGCCGCCGCCAATAGGATGTGTCCACACAAATGGTTTGATGCGTGCCTGATTTGCTTTTCGTACCAGATACGACGGATCGTTATTGGGTTTGAATGCCGATTGAAAACGCAAAATATTTTGATTGGATGTTGGCATAACAATCAATCCAACAACAAACACTGCTGCTACGATCGAAAAAATAAAAATCTTTTTACTGAAATTAAGAATGCCATACAATATTAAAGCCGCCGGAACTAAAGGATAAGCACCGCGTGTTCCGGAATAAAGCATGTTCATCAAGTAAAACCCGATGGCAAAAACAAGTAATACTTTTTTTATGTTGTTGAGTGGCCCGGTTAACAAAGCAATGCATAATAAACTTGCCGTAACCATGTTGTAAGCAAATGTTACAGGATCGGAGAAAATAGAAAATTTACGCCAGTGCCCCGAAATAAATAAAAGCAATTTCACATTCGGATCGTGATGAAGATATGTTTCTTCGAAACTTGTGAAACCAAAATATTCCTGCTTAAATGCATAAGCTGCACCAATTAAACAAAGTGCTATCCACCATTTTAAAATTAACTTTATAAAAGCCTTGCTGCGGATGTTGTACGAAAAAATGAAAAAACTCAGGGCCAGCATCGCCACTGTACGAACCGTGTAAACCCAAGCCAGCTTTGACTCTGCAGCGGGATTAATCACTTCCACAAAATTATATCCGATCCAGATTATGATAAACCAGCTGATAGGATTATTAAAAATTTGCCAGTCTGCTTTTTTCTTTTGCTGAATAAAAATTCCCAGAATTAATAACACCAGCATTCCATCCATCAATGTACCTAACGGAAAATTAACACCTGCTCTTCCCAAGAATGCAATGGAATACGCCATCGTTAAATAAACAAGGATGCCAAATTTCGGATATACAACCAAAGCATAAACGGCGGGTATGGCAATCATTGCAATTGCAAACAATATCGCAAAAACAATTCCAAACATAGTAACACCGATTGCAAGAACAGTTGCCGAAAGCATTAAAAAAATAATTCCTGTAACATTATTTAATTTTTCGGTTAATACAATTCTTCTGCATGTGCTGATGAGCTTTTGCCATTTGCTTTGCGGCGGCGGGGATATGGGGATTTGCAGGTTTTCCATTTATGGCAACAGCATTAATAAGTAAAAAAAAATGATGATACTCATTACAAAAGCAATGGCAAGCCTTCGCATTATGGCATCAATGCGTTGCTGCATCTGCTCTTTTGTGCGTTTCGCATATTTTACAGCCGGCTGTGTACTCATAAATTATTTTTTGATCTCTTCTAATTTTTTATCGTAAAAATGCTGCGTTGCCACCGAATGCTTATTTGCCTTTCTGACTTTCAATAACGAAAGCACCTGATAAAAAATAAATTTCGGTATGCCGCCCAGCGATTGATAAATGCGTTTATCGGTATCGGAATTAAGCAATGCAATAAAAAACCCCGTTGTGAAAATGATAAATCCGGTTAACCAGATCAATGCTGTAAACGGATCGATGAAAACATTTATCATCATCAACAAAAAAGAAAGAATTAAAAAAATAAACAGCGGCGGACGAAGCAGTACAAAACCAAATAAAAACTGGTTCCAGTTAAAATTAAAAATTCCTTCGGCAATTAATACAAATCCGAACCTGAAATATCTGAACCATGTATTGATCCATCTTGCCCGTTGATTGATCAGCTGATCGGATCGGGAAGTTTTTTCATCGTACACAACAGCATCCTTTGTAAAGGCGATACGGTATTTACGCGAAAGGATTTCTTTTTGTAACACCTTATCAAATCCTGCTCCGGTTATATCCAACTGTTCCAAACAATTACGGTACAATTCAACTGTGAAAGCCATTCCGGAGCCGGCCAATGTTGCCGATGAGCCAACGGCAAATAATATTTGCCCGTCGAAATAATGATAATAAATATCTCTTGCTGCATCAACACAGGCAACTGTTGTGTTTAAATTTTTTGCTTTTCGTTCGCCCTGCACGGCTGCAAAGCCTGCATCGAAATATGTGTTTAATGCATTAAGATAATCGGGTTCAACTAAATTATCACTGTCTATAATTGTTAAGCGATCATGACTTCTTTTAAACCTACGGATCGCATAAAAGTGAGAACGTGTGTTGCTGGCCAATGTTTTCTCGGGCCGCAATACAATTACTTTTTCATCATCAAATTGCAGATTGCTTACATCGCATTTATCGGCAACAATATAAATAAGATAGTTGCTGTAATTTAATTTTAATAATGAATCGATAACAGGCGGAAGTGTTTCTGTTTGTTCGTATGCGGTTACAATAATTGCATAATCTGCTTCCGCAGAAGAATTATTTTTATGAATTGATTTTTTCTTTTTAACAAGAAAGATCAGGTACAATAAAAAAGGGAATACCAAATTAAATCCAATCAGCAATTGAAAGATGATCCATACAATATTGGCGAAAATGGCAACCATAATTTTTTATTTTTCCGTATCACTTTTTACCATTTGATTGTTTTTTACGATTCCCCACTTTATTTAATACCCAGCCAATAAATTTATTATCTAAGCTCTTCAGGTAATTTACATCTTCATTTTTAGAAAATGAAATAGTTTGGTTGGCTTCAAAAACAGCAACTAATTTATCGCCAAAGTCAATCCACTCTTTCGATTTGTTTAAAGTGCTTAATGCCGCTGTCTCAATAATGATGATATCAAAATTATTTTTTAATGCAGCTAATTTTTCCACAATGTTATGTGCATCGCTTAATTCCAATAATGAAATATCCCCTCCTCTTGTACCAAGGATATTTATGTTTTGCGAAGACTGAATATCGTATACCGAAATTTTATTTTGCAAAAGATCTTCCAAAAATAAAGTACTGTTTGTTGTTGATGTTATGGAAGGGTTGCTGAAATTTCCATCAATCACTAAAACTTTTTTATTGATTGATGAATAAGCATACGCCAGACTTAAAGCCAGGATTGTTTTTCCTTCCATCGGATTTAAACTGGTAAGCAATAAAATTTTATTGCCATCCATTTCGTTCCCGATCTCAAAACGTGTTGATCGCAATAATTTTTTAAACTCAGCATGATTATCCGTTTCCTCGTTCCAGATATTATTAAAATCGAGAAGAGATGTTTTAATGAAAGGAAGAAATCCCAGCACAGGTAAATTTGTTTTATCGGCCAGTTCTTTCGGAAGATGAATGGAATCGTCCAGATAAAATAAAATAAACATCAACACCATACAAAAAACAAAACTCAACACACCGCTCAAAGCTACCAGCAACATTTTTTTTGATGGTTGCTTTTGGCCGGGCATTCCTATTTCAACTTGTTTAAGTTTGATCAGGAAGTTCGACTCCATACTGGTTTGATTGAACTTCTTCAATATTTCGATATACTCTTTGCTGGCAATATCAATGGCACCTTCGTAAGATTGTATCACAGCTTCGTGCGGTACCAACATATCAAACTTTTTGTTCAGTCTATCCAATTCATTTTTTAAAGTAGAGATACCGTTCCTGGCCAGATCGAGCTGGACTTCCAAATTCATCTTTTGTAAAACAAGACTTTCTTTTGCAGCCAACGGATTTAAAATATATTTATCGGTAGAGCTATTGATCTGGGCTGTAAGAATATCTGATAACGAATCTATTTTCTTTTTATAACGAACATCGTAATTGCTTCGCACATAATCGTCGTTCAACTGTTTTATATTATCTTTTGTAGCAATGATCTGCTGATTGATTTTGGCAAGCGTGCTTTCCAAATATTTTCTGTCCTTAGGATTAAACTTGTCATCAATGCTTTTTAAAGCACCGGTTATAGACAGAATATCTTTTTCGGCAATATCTCTTCGCGTTTCAAAATCGGCTATCTGTGCGTATAAACTTTTTGCCTGTTCGTTTAAATTAAGAACCCTGTTTTTAATTTTATATTCTTTCAACCCGTTCATCTGGGTATCCATTGCAATCCATTTTTGTTTTAGCACACTATCTAAAAAATTGGTGGCTTTAACTGAATTATCTCTGATCAGGGAAGAATAGTAATTGATAAATTCATCGGTCAAAGTATTCACAACAAAAGCCGAAAGAACGGGAGAATCAGATTCAAATTCGATATTAATATAATCGCTGTTATTTAAGCGGAACACCGTCATTTTTTTCTTCAAACTTTTTTCATCATAACCCATCGAAATAAGAACCTTATTCAATCCTTTCTGATCTTCATCCCACAAAGAAAGAGCCTGCCGCGATTCGTATAAACGTGTGTATACTTCCAGCGCATGTTTTCTTGCCCTATCGTTTAATTGCAGTAATAATTTACTTGGTTTTCTGTAAGGAGTATCGCTGGTAAGATCGTGAATCATGAGCAGATAAGAAACCTGATCGAGCATCTTCTTCATCTGAATACTTTGAAGAAGGTTGCTGAATTGCTGATCGATCTTTGATTCCTGCGAATTGTTATTCGATTCTATAAATTGGTTTTGCGATTGATCGGCCAAACCCGTTGAAATTTTAGACGCCGATATATAAGTATCGGGAAG
>JAGWPQ010000033.1 GCA_028877045.1 Bacteroidota bacterium
ATTATATTGGGATTTAAAAAAAACTCATGTAACTTGCGATCACCGAAATTAAGTTTAAGACCGGAAAACACCCTTTGTTAAAAATATCTACTCATTAGTTTACTTAGTTTATCCAGATCCTTCCAAAGCCACAAAACTAAATTGTTTACCTGTAAACCATTGCCTGATGGAAGATACACATTTACACGAAAACGAAAGTCGGCTCGGTCCAACATTGATTGTTATTATTTTATTTGGATTGATTGTGCTGATTTCTTATTTACAGTGGAGCGGTAGATTATAGGGAACTGCTTCAAATATTGAGTTCATTTTTTCCTTCCCTTTTCAGGTAAAAAATTATTTTTATTCCTGACAGTGTGGTTTTATTTATTCTTTATTGAACCTAAATCCTTATTTATCTCTTCAAAGGACAGCCATTTCCTTACTTTTGCGGACTTTAATTATTTGATGCAAACGTATGGAACTTAGCAAGAATTATATTCCCAACGAAGTAGAAACCAAGTGGTATCAGCATTGGTTAGAAAAAGGTTATTTCAACAGTACCCCTGATGAACGCGAACCTTACACCGTTGTTATTCCGCCGCCCAATGTTACCGGTGTGCTGCACATGGGACATTGTTTAAATAATTCCATTCAGGATATTTTAATTCGCCGTGCAAGAATGCAGGGAAAGAATGCTTGCTGGGTGCCCGGAACTGATCATGCTTCCATTGCCACAGAAGCAAAAGTTGTTGCCATGCTGCGTGAACGCGGCATTGCAAAATCTTCATTAAGCCGCGAAGAATTTTTAAACTATGCATGGGAATGGAAAGAAAAATATGGCGGTATCATTTTACAGCAATTGAAAAAATTGGGATGCAGCGTTGACTGGAACAGAACATCATTCACCATGGATGATGATTATTACCAATCTGTTATTCAGGTATTTATTGAGCTGTATAAAAAAGGTCATATCTATCGTGGTAAAAGAATGATCAACTGGGATGTAAAAGCATTAACAGCTTTAAGTGATGAAGAAGTGATCAGAAAAGAGACCAATCAGAAATTATACTATTTAAAATATTCAATAGTTGATGATTTAGAAACTGCAGTTTCTTCAACTAACGACTCCCGACTTCCGTCTCCCGACTCAGTGATCATCGCAACAGTTCGCCCCGAAACGATCATGGGCGATACTGCCATTTGTGTGCATCCTGCTGATGAACGTTACAAACATCTGCATGGAAAATTTGCCATCGTTCCGTTAATCAATCGCCGCATTCCCATCATCACCGATGATTATGTTACAATGGATTTTGGTACCGGTGCATTAAAAGTTACTCCTGCACACGACATGAACGATTATCAACTCGGACAAAAACATCATCTCGAAGTTGTTGATATTTTAAATGATGATGGAACACTGAGTAACGATGCACAAATTTTTATCGGCGAAGAACGTTTTGCAGCAAGAAAAAAAATTGTTGCAGAATTAGAAGCCAAAGGTTTTTTAATTAAAACCGAAGATTATAAAAGTGAAGTTGGTTACAGCGAAAGAACAGATGTTGTTGTTGAACCACGTTTGAGTTTACAATGGTGGGTAAGCATGAAAGACTTGTCCACACCGGCTTTGAAGGCAGTGATGGATGAAGAGATTAATTTTTATCCGCCCAAATTCAAGAATCTCTACAATCATTGGATGAGTAATATCAGGGATTGGTGCATCAGCCGTCAATTGTGGTGGGGACATCGCATTCCTGCATGGTATGATGAGAAAGGAAATTATGTTGTTGCTGCAAACAAGGATGAAGCCGAAAAAATTTATGAGGCTAAATTCGGTCAACGGTCAACGGTCGACGGTCCACTGAAACAGGATGATGATTGTTTGGATACATGGTTCTCTTCCTGGCTTTGGCCTTTCGAAGTTTTTAAAGGATTAAGCAATCCCGGCAATGCCGATGTAAAATATTATTATCCCACAAACACATTGGTTACTGCACCTGAAATTATTTTCTTTTGGGTTGCAAGAATGATCATGGCGGGATTTGAATTCATGGATGAAAAACCTTTCCGTGATGTTTATTTTACCGGAATTGTTCGCGATAAGTTGGGACGAAAAATGAGCAAGAGTTTAGGTAACTCCCCTGATTTATTGGGATTGATTGATAAGTACGGAGCCGATGCAGTTCGTTTCGGCATTATGATCTCCTCTCCTGCCGGTAATGATTTATTGTTTGATGAAAGTGCTTTGGAACAAGGAAGAAACTTCAATAACAAATTATGGAATGCATTGAAGTTGGTGAAATTATGGGAAGGAAGACAGTCGGGAGTCGGGAGTCGGGAGTCGGGAGTCGAAGAAAATTTTGCAATCAATTGGTTTGATAACAGATTGAACGAAGTAAAGATTGAAGTGGATGGATTGATGAAACAATTTCGTTTAAGTGAAGCCCTGAAAGTATTGTATTCATTGGTGTGGGACGATTTCTGCAGTTGGTATTTAGAATGGATCAAACCCGGATTTGAACAACCGATCGATGCAGCAGTTTATAATAAAACAGTTGATTTTTTTGATGAGCTGATGCAATTACTGCATCCATTCATGCCGTTCATTACCGAAGAAATTTATCATCAGCTTAATGAGCGTGAAGATGATATTTGCATCAAACAACAATCAATAACTTCTAATCCTGAATCAGCAATTCTTAATCAGGGGAAATTATTGAAAGAAGTGATCACTGCCATCCGCGATGCAAGAAATAAAAATCAGTTCAAGCCAAAAGATGAGATCATTTTGCATTTGCAAACTGATGATGCAAAAATGTATAAAAGCATCAACAGCATTTTAGCAAAGCAGATCAATGCAAAACAAATAAATATTGTTGATGATTCTGTTGCCAATACAATTGTTGTTGCAGTTGAAAAAGATAAATTTTATATTGAATCAGAAAGGCAGTTAGATGCAACAACTTTAAAAGCTGATTTATTAAAAGATCTCGAACATCAGAAAAATTTTCTGCAATCAGTTCTTAAAAAATTATCCAACGAACGTTTTGTTCAGAATGCAAAACCCGAAGTGATCGCATTGGAAAAAAAGAAACAAGCCGATGCCGAAGCAAGAATAAAAACCATTGAAGAATCTTTATCAAATTTGTAGCATGCAATCAAACAAAATAAAAACAAGTATCTTTTTATTTTTTATCAGTGCATTATTTTTTCAGTCGTTGCAGGCACAAAACTGGGACATTGATCTATTAAAACAGATCAATCCGCGTTACCCGGTCAATAATACATGGCGAACCATATCATCCACCGCAGAACCTTTGGCAGCGGGTGTTCCGTTAGGATTAATTGCATATTCTTTGATCACGGATAATCATAAATTAGAAATGAAGTCCTACGAAATTGCAGGAAGTTTATTTCTTGCAGCTGCCATGACCGAAGGATTAAAAATTATCGATAACCGGCCCAGGCCTTACGAAACTTATCCTGATATTATTCATCCTGATTCTTATGAAACAGGACATTCATTTCCTTCTGCCCATACCTCATTGGCATTTTCAACTGCAACATCTTTGATGCTGACCACTAAGAAATGGTACATTGCTGTTCCTGCTTATGCATGGGCTACAAGTGTTGCATATTCCAGAATGTATTTGGGACAACACTATCCAAGTGATGTAATTGCAGGTGCTGTTGTTGGTGCAGGAAGTGCATGGTTAACACATTGGCTTAATAGAAAATACTTTTCAAAGAAAAAATAATGGAATCAAATATTTCTATACGACATGCAACTGTTGAAGATATTTTTGCTATCCAATATATTGCTTTCAGCACATGGCCTGTGGCATACAGTGCTATTCTATCGCAGGAACAATTAGACTATATGCTTGATCTTTTTTATAATGAAGATGCATTAAAAGATCAAATGAAAAACGGGCACACATTTTTAGTAGCCGAATTCAATAACGAGATCATTGGCTTCGCCTCTTTTAATTTCATTTCAGATCAAACTTACAAACTTCAGAAACTGTA
>JAGWPQ010000322.1 GCA_028877045.1 Bacteroidota bacterium
CTGTCTTCCCGACTTTACTACAAAAAAGGCAATCTTGTAAAAGGTTGCCTTTTTTATTTTTATTTATGTGCTAAAATTTAACTCTGTAGTTAAAAAATTTTTTATGGTGAGTAAATTTTATTTCTAAAAGGGTTAAATAAAGGTTATTCCTTTAATCTTAAATAATATGCCAATATAAGATCGGAAGGAGTTTTCAGTTTTAATTTCAGCATAATGTTTTATAGATGTATAGATACTTAAATTTAAGTGATCTGATATCTATTGATTCGTTCTTTATCAGTACAATAATTTCTTTTTCTCTTTTGCTGATATGGAATTGTTTATAAAAATAAATTTTCAGCATCAGGTAAATATGATTTACCCGTAATAGCGACGTGTAAGACAAAATATCACTCCCTGCGAGGATTTGAATTTTTTGATTTACTGTATTCTACGAAGTTTCATTCCTACGTAGCTAATAAGCCAATAAAGTAGTGAAAAATTATTACAGCCAGTAACCAGATGTTTCGTATCTTGTAGTCCAAAGAACCACATCGGTACCCCCCTAAACTGATGAAGATGAAAAAAATTTTACTGCTTATTGCGATAGCATTTATAACAATTTGTTCTTATGCTCAATGCGAAAGTTTGTCTTTTTTGAAATACTCAACAACCTATTCTTTTGCAGGCATAACATTTTATATGCAGGCCAATGTTCATAGTAAAGACAAGGAAGCGTTATTTAACTGGTTTCTAAAAGATGGATTTTTTGAGTGGAATGATATAGGGAATAAATGCGTGCATGTAGGGAAAAAAGGACATAATGGATTTGACGTAACTGTTATTTTAAAGCAAGATTTTTTTACAAACAAAAGTGATGAAAACCAGAAAGCTGATCTGTTTCTTGCAGCATCAGATCTATCAACTGTTTACTTGCATAAAAAAACTACAATCATAGCAATTAGTCCTGATAAGAAGTATAAAGCCGAAGCAAGTTGTGATTACTAATGACTCTTTAAATGGTTTTCTTTGCCGGTATAAAATCAGCACAAAATAATTTCAGTATTACTAAAATAAAATACAAAGTGGTTTGTATGTAAAATATTCATCACAATATTATTCACCCGAAATATCAACTTTAATTGTTGTGTTTCGGGTGTTTTTGTAATTATAATTTAACTGAACATGTGATCAAAACAAAAAGCTCTGATTGTTCAGAGCTTTTATTGAAAAATCAGGGAGAAATGTCTTTATTGTCGTGGTCCCCCGCCTCGCTGCTGCGACATTGCTTCAATTACTTTTTTTGCAAGATCGGCGGGCAAAGTTTTTTCAATTCTTTTATTTCTTTCTTCGGTTATCTCTTTCATTTTAGCTTGTCTGGCATCCTGATCAAGATTCCGGAGAGCCATCATTTTGGGCCGGAAGTCATTGCTGATCGCAATCATCGAATCGACTTGAACATCGTTTAAACCAAGAGTTTTATATCTTTCTTTCATCATGGCAGTACGTTGTTCCGGTGTCATTTGCTGACCGCCACCATATGGAGGCTGTGCTATAAGAGACGTACATGAACAGGCAACGAAAAATGTAACTAATGCAATTATCTTTTTCATAAAAAATGTTTTTAAGAATGAAAAGTTAGTATTAGTAAAAGAGGAATGATTTTTTTTTCGGTGGAATGATTACTCTTTTCGGCTGCTGATAATAAAAAACCTTGCCGGAATTTATTCCGGCAAGGTTTTATTCAAATGATCTTTTCGAGATATTATCTTAAGAAAAGAATTTCTCTGTACTTAGGTAAGCTCCAGAAATCATCATCAACCAAATGCTCCAGCTTATCAACATTGTATCGAATATCGTCAAAGAATGCATCTTTCACCTGACTGTTATATGCAATTGCTTTTGTTCTTGTATCGGTAATTGCATTCGCAACTTTTCTAGCTTCAACCAATGCATGCACTTTATCGAAAATAACCTGAACATGTTCACTTATTTTGGCAGCAATTGCCAATTGACTTTTGTAAGCGCTTGCAGGCAAACCGGCAGCTTTCAATCCGTTTACATTTTCTAATAATGTATTTTGATATTTAACAGCAGCAGGAATGATATGATTCAAGGCAAGATCACCAATGATCCTTGCTTCAATCTGGACTTTCTTAATATATTTCTCCAATTCAATTTCGTGTCTTGCTTCTAATTCAGCATGGGTATAGATATTGTTACTTTCAAACAATTGTTTTGCTTTTTTAGTAACCATTGCATCCAATGCCAAAGGAGTGGTGCGAACGTTTGGTAATCCGCGGCGTTCTGCTTCATGGTGCCATTCTTCACTGTAACCATCACCTTCAAATAATACTGCTTTACTTTCAACAATATATTTTTGAATAACGTGCATGATCGCAATTTCTTTTTTATCACCTTTCTCGATTAAAGTATCAACCTCTTTCTTAAATCCTTTTAATGTTTCAGCTAAGATGGTGTTCAATACAGTCATCGGACTTGCACAATTCGCAGTAGAGCCAACAGCACGGAATTCGAATTTATTTCCTGTAAATGCAAATGGAGAAGTTCTGTTTCTGTCTGTGTTATCCAATAACAATTCAGGAATAGAACGATGAATATCTAATTTTAAAATGGCTTCATCCTGTTCATCAAATTTATCACCTACTCTTGATTCGATCTCGCCCAACACTTTTGCTAAATATTGACCAACAAAAACAGAGATGATTGCAGGAGGTGCTTCGTTTGCTCCCAAACGATGATCGTTACCTGCTGATGCAATAGATGCTCTTAACAGATCGGCATAATCATGAACAGCTTTGATGGTATTAACAAAGAAAGTTAAGAACATCAAGTTTGTTTTTGGAGTCTTGCCCGGAGATAACAAGTTAACACCGGTATCAGTAGCCATGCTCCAGTTATTGTGTTTACCGCTACCATTGATTCCTGCAAATGGTTTTTCGTGAACGAGTACGCGTAATTTATGACGACGTGCAACTCTGTCCATAATATCCATCAACAAAGAGTTATGATCAACTGCAACACTTACTTCTTCGAAAATAGGAGCCACTTCAAATTGTGAAGGTGCCACTTCATTATGTCTTGTTTTAAGCGGAATACCTAATTTATAACATTCTGTTTCAAAGTCTCTCATGAAAGCATAAACTCTTTCAGGGATTGAACCGAAATAATGATCTTCTAATTGTTGTCCTTTTGCAGGAGCAGCACCAAATACGGTACGGCCGCATTGAACTAAATCGGGACGTGCATTGGCCAATCCTTCATCAATTACAAAATATTCCTGTTCCCAACCTAAAGTAGCTGTTACTTTAGTTACGTTCTTATCAAAATAATTGGCAACATCAACTGCTGCATTATTTAAGGCTTCCAATGCTTTTAATAATGGAGCTTTATAATCTAAAGATTCGCCTGTATAAGAAATGAATATAGTAGGAATACATAAAGTTTTTCCCTGACCGATTTCAATAACGAATGCAGGAGAAGATGGATCCCATGCCGTATAACCTCTTGCTTCGAAAGTTGCACGTAAGCCGCCACTAGGGAAAGAAGATGCATCGGGCTCTTGTTGAATTAAGGCAGCGCCATCAAATTCTTCAATGGCAGTACCATCGCTTTTTATAGAGAAGAAACTATCGTGTTTCTCAGCAGTTGTACCTGTTAATGGTTGAAACCAGTGCGTAAAGTGTGTTACGCCTTTACTTTCGGCCCATGCTCTGATGCCATTAGCAATACTTCCGGCAACAGAACGATCAATTTTTTTACCGCCCTTAATACTGCCGATCAAACTTTTGTAAGCTTCATCATTTAAATATTCACGGGCTGTCTTTAAAGTAAAAACATTCTCACCGAAAATACTTGTAATTTTTTTTGCATTTACCTGATTAACCTCGTTGGGTTCGTTTGTTAGGTCGCTGATTGCTTGAAATCTTAATGACATAGGGTTTAAAATTTAAGACAGCAAAGAAACACTAAAAAGTAAAACAATACAAGTTTCTTTAGACAATGTTTAAAAAATTGCGTTAAACTAATTGAAATTTAAACATGTAATTTATTTTAATTTAAAAATTAATAATTTACCAATGCCTTGTTATAAGAAAATTAGGCTGATGAGCTTTACTTCCTTATCAATGCTTCATACCTGTGCCGTACCTGCTTATAATATAGTCCAGGGATAGTCCATGATTTTATGGACTATCCCTGGACTATATACGGCAATGGTACGAATGAAACAATAAGGAGAGCTTAAGCAAGGTAGGTTGAGGTGAAGGTGTAAACAGATGTTTAAATTAATCAGAAGGTAATAACATTATTTTATTTAAATATTTTATTAATTTAGCTCATTAGAAAAGAATGTTATGCCTAAATCAGGTTTGATACTGCGAAAAGGAAGGGTAGCGAATATCAGCTTTTACGAATGGAAGGGCATTCCCTGTGTACGCATGATCGGTAAAAACATAAAACAAACCAAAGCTACCATTGCTTCTGCCGGTTTATTCGGGAAAGCTTCTTCTATTACCAAAACCCTTCGTACGCTGCTCTCGCCTGTAATAGCATATCCCAAAGATCTGGATATGCAATGCCGTTTCAGGGAACCGCTTCGAAAATGCCTGCAGGCAGGTCTTTTACAAAAGGGACAGACGTCAGATACCGTTCCTTTTTTAACAGGCTTTGAGTTTAACACCCGCAGCGCCATTAATGAAAGATGGAAGATGCCATGGCAGGTATCAAAAACCGAAAACGGATTGTTGCTTACTATCCCTGCACTGAACCCTGCAGAAAAAATAGTAGCACCTGCCTACACACAATCTGTCCGGTGTTGCATAACGGCAGCAGCAGTTAATGTAAACAACCATTCGGCAGTTGGCAGCGGCAGTATAGAAATAAATATACCTTATACCAATACAACTGTTGAACAAAAACAGTGGTTGCCGGATATACCTCTTGTAAAAGACAGTTTGTTAGTATTGGCTGTTTCTTTAAAATATGTTGTTTTAAAAAAGGGGCAGGAGCAGCTTGTAATCGACAAAAGGTGGATGCCTGCGGGCATTGTATGGGCTGGATGGAACGGATGAAGTTCCAGCTAAGCAGGTTAATTGTGGTATTTTTAATGCAAGTATACAGAAACCGTAGAGATTGCAAGGAATCAATAAACAATTGTCTATGTTTTCAAAGTAGTGTTACCGATCTTTAAAAATTTGTCTTTAAATAAGCGATCAATTGTTTGCGTATATCAACTGCTGTATTATCAATGTGGTTGATTACCGGCATGACAGCAGTGATACCCACATTACCTGTTTTAAAATATCCGAGGCCTGTTTCTTTTCCGGAAGCAAGAAACTCTATCGTTCTTATTTTATAAACTTTATCCTCAGCAACAGGCGCTTTCTTTAAATACCATATTCCGTTTATCTTTTCAAATCCTTTACTCATTTGCAGGTATCCGCCCAAACCTTTACGGCTGTCGTTTGTATTTAGTACCTGTAACAATAAATTGCCCTTCACAGAAAGGTCTATCAGCTTGCCGCCAAATGGCATGATCCTGATAATATCCAGTTCGCTGATGTCGCCTGCAACTTTATCATCGATCCTGATAGAGCCGCTGTTAATAATGGCTGCATCAACCAAACTGTCATTATAGATCATCGCATCAGTAACAAGTCCTCCCATATTATTTTGCTCATAACGAATAGATGATTCCAAACCATTCAAAGTATCTTTTAATCTGCATACCGAATTGGTAGGCTCCAGGCCCATGTTCCTGAAAGATTGATAAGCTATTTGCTCCCATTTATCTACCAGCACATTAGTAGAAGAATCTTTGCTGATGCTTTCATCAAGATTAATTAATTGGCTGCTGATCTCGGGTAAGCCTTTTTTATTGATATAGATCAAATGCCTGTAAATACTTTTTGCATTGGCATCTGCTTTTGTTACGTAACCACTCCCTGCTTTTATTTTCATGTTCTGGTGTTCATGTCCTCCGATGATATGTTTAATAGCAGGATATTCAGTCATCAGCAGGCTGTCTTCTTTATACAATAAATGTGTTAATCCTATCAATATATTTTTTGAATTGTTTTGTTTGGAAATGATAGGTTTCAGGCTGCTGTCATAACTGTGGTACGAAACAAAGTTTTGCTGGTTAGCAGCTAATGTGAGTGCAAAGAAAGTAACAGCAAATTGTTTGTGTTTTGATGAAAGCGTATAAGTTTGATTAAATGGCTGTTTTATATTACCGCTTAATTTATAAAACGGCGATTCGTTGCCTGCACTGTCTTTCTCAAAAACATTACTGCTGATCCATTCAAAATTTGATTCATTGATCCTTTGCTGCAATACTTTTTCGGGGATATCAAATTCATGGTTACCAAACGTTACAAGGTTGATACCAATATGATTAAAAAGATCGACCATTTGACGGCCATTTATCTTTTCATTTTCATAAGAAGCAGTACCCATAACCGATGGGTTTAAAAAATCGCCTGCAACAACAGCGAAGGTTTGATAATGTTTTTTATTTTCTTTTATGATCGATGCAACCCTTGCCATACCTCCGGCTTTGCCGTTTTGAAGCGGCGATATTTCATACACATCATTTATCTGGATGATACAAAGCGTATCTTTTTTAGGTTGTGCAACTGAACAAAGCGGAAATAACAATATTGCGAAGCAATACTTACGAATAAGGGTTGTCATTGGTTAGCTGGTTTATTTTTAATCATCAAAACAGTCCGGCATCAGAACTGCATTTGTATGTAAGATGACCATAAAATTATCATATTTTATTTGGGTTGAATAATAAATATGCAGGAAAGGATATTCGTTTTAAAATAAAAAAACATACAACGGCTATGTTGATACTACTATCAATAAAGCCGAAAAATCATTAAATGTCCATTGACTTATTTTGATAAGAATGATCAAAAAATTGCAATGTGAAATATTTATGCGCAAATTTTATACATAAAATATATTTACTTGAATAATTAGCATTGTCTCCCCATTTCACTTTCTTAACTTCGCGCCATCATGGAAATAACAGTTAAAACCGCAGAGGAACTTCGATTGACCGCCGACGAATTTGAACTCATCAAACAAAAGCTCGGCCGTACACCCAATTTTACAGAGCTATGCACCTTCAGTGCCATGTGGAGTGAGCATTGCAGTTATAAAAACTCGATCAAGTGGTTAAAGACTTTGCCGCGCAACGGCGGAAGAATGCTGGTGGCAGCAGGCGAAGAGAATGCAGGATTGATGGATATGGGCAATGGATTTGGTGTGGTGTTTAAAATCGAATCGCATAATCATCCCTCAGCTATCGAACCTTTTCAGGGAGCTGCAACAGGTGTGGGTGGTATTCAACGCGATATTTTCACCATGGGTGCACGCCCCATCGCTTCATTAAACAGTCTTCGTTTCGGAAATATAAATGATAAAAAAACACAACGTTTATTGGCCGGTGTGGTGCATGGTATTGGGCATTACGGCAATTGCTTTGGTGTGCCAACTGTTGGTGGTGAAATTTATTTCGAAGAATGTTATCATACCAATCCATTGGTAAATGCCATGAGTGTTGGTATCATGAAAGCCGATAAAATGATCAGCGCTACGGCCGAAGGAATTGGTAACCCGATATTCTTTGTAGGAAGTGCAACGGGTAAAGATGGTATTGGCGGTGCATCTTTTGCATCGGCAAATATTACTGCAGAAAGTACAGAA
>JAGWPQ010000323.1 GCA_028877045.1 Bacteroidota bacterium
CCAATTATGGGCTGCACAACCTGAATTGGTCAATGCAATGGTAACTGACATTTTGAATAAATTAAAATCAGTTGCTCCTGTAAACAGTATCATTCCAACAAATATTCCTGCAGCATATATTGCTTCCGGAACAAGAGATGGTGCTAATTTGAATTTGGTCGTTACAAACGGAACAGCTAATACGAGCGGTTACTTTATGGTACAGGATCAATCCAATGAAGTATCAACAGGTACTGTTTCCCGTCAGATTCCATTTACATTGAATGCAAACGGAAAAACAACCATCACTATTCCGATGAATGATTTGTATCAGAGTACGATCAGTATGTATGTGAATGGAGCTGAAAAAGATGTGGTATATATGAGCGATGGTACATGGTCGTACAGTGCCGGTCCTTTAACTTCAGTTAACAGCTTTAGAGTTACAAATGATGCTAACAGGGTTCTCGCAAATGATGAATTACCTGTTTTCAGAAATGTTCAGTTGACAGGAAATTCAGCAGATTTTGTTTCAATAGTTAAGTTACTGAAAGGCGGCGGTACAGCAGCCGATCTGTCAGCATATAAGACATTGAAATTTACTGCCAGCGGAGGATATACATTAAGAGTAACATTGGTTAAGAATTCTGTTACCAATTGGGCTGATCAATACTATACAGAAATAAAATTGGATCAGAATCAGAAAGATTATTCTGTATCGATGAATAGCTTTATTTCGGCTACATCAACTGCTAAGTTCAATCCAAATGATGTTACTACTATCATATTTGCTGTAGAAGTTGGAACAGGTACAAACAGTCCGATCAATACAACTTTAAGCAATATCAGTTTTGCTAAACAAGACCTGGTTTACTTAAGCAGTTTGAAGAGCAAGGACATGCAATTGTATCCAAACCCTTCAACTTCGAAGAACTTTACTTGTAATTTCTATAGCGACAAAGATGTACAGTTAACATTAAGTATCACTGACCTTTCCGGAAAGACTATTGCTTTACAACAAGTAAATGCAATAACCGGATTAAATGTTGTACCTGTAAGGTTAACATCAAATGTCAGCGGTATTCATGTTGTTTCATTGCAGGGTGAAGGCATTAAATATAACAGTAAGAAAGTGATCATTGTACACTAAAAAAGGTATAAACATTTCGATTGATTTTTTAAAGAGGTCAGCAAATATTTGCTGACCTCTTCTTTTATACTTATAAATTGGACGTAGCGGTTAATACGAAATGATATAACTTTAATTCTATTTTTTATTTTATACCAACGATATGCGTAAACAAATTCTGACAATCATTTTTGTTGTTGCTTCAATAAATATAATGGCACAACAAAATCAATCATGGGAAAATTTATTCAATGGCAAAAATTTAGACGGATGGAAAGTCGTTAATGGCAGCGCAAAATATGAAGTAAAAGACGGGATGATCGTTGGCACAACAGTTGCCGGTTCTCCCAATTCTTTTTTGGCAACAGAAAAAACTTTTGGTGATTTTATTTTGGAATTTGAATTCAAATTAAGTGATGAGGATATGAATTCGGGTGTTCAGTTCAGAAGTGAAAGTTCGGCCGATTATATGAATGGGAGGGTGCATGGCTATCAATATGAGATCGATCCGTCGAAACGTGCATGGACCGCAGGAATTTATGATGAGGAAAGAAGAGATTGGTTGTATCCGATGGAATATAATGCACCCGCAAAATCTTTATTCAAATTAAATCAATGGAACAAGGGACGGATAGAATGCATCGGCAATTCGATACGCACATTTCTGAATGGCAAGCCTGCGGCCAATCTTGTGGATGATATGACAGCAAAGGGTTTCATCGCATTGCAGGTTCATCAGATAAACAAACCCGAAGATGCAGGGAAGAAAATTTATTTTAAAAATATCCGCATTCAAACAAAGAATCTGAAGCCATCTGCCCCGGATAATATTTTTGTTGTGAACTTTTTGCCCAATAATATTTCGCAGCAGGAAAAAAATAACGGTGTGCAATTATTGTGGGATGGCAAAACAACCAATGGCTGGCGTGGTGCATACAAAGATCATTTTCCCGATAAAGGTTGGGAAATTAAAGATGGTGTGTTGAGTGTGTTGGGTGCCGAAGGCCATGAAGCTGCCAATGGCGGCGATATTGTTACCGATAAAGAATACAGTGCATTTATCCTGCAATTCGATTTTAAATTAACGCCCGGTGCCAACAGTGGTGTAAAATATTTTGTTACCGAAAACGAACACAACACAGGATCGGCAATAGGTTTGGAATACCAGATATTGGATGATGCCTTGCATCCCGATGCAAAATTGGGAAGCATTGGTAACAGAACTTTGGGTTCGTTGTATGATCTGATCCCACCAATAAAAGAACCGCGTGCAAGAAAAAAAATTGGGGAATGGAATAAAGGAATGCTCATCGTTCGACCGGATGGAACAGTAGAGCATTGGTTGAATGGATGGAAGATGTTGGATTATAAAAGAGGTTCGCAATATTTTTATGCATTGGTTGCAAAAAGTAAATACGAACACTGGCCAAATTTTGGCATGGCAGAAAAAGGTCATATTTTATTGCAGGATCACGGCAACTTCGTTTCGTTCAGAAGTATAAAAATTATTGAGTTGAAATAAATTATCTGAGGAAGATGTCATGTTCAAAAGACTCCCTGGAAGAAAAAAAATACTGATTAAATAAAAATAATTATGCATTCATTTATAATTAATGC
>JAGWPQ010000324.1 GCA_028877045.1 Bacteroidota bacterium
GTGAGCGAAGGTGATTATCTTGTTTTTTATAATGCCGGTGCCTATGGTTTTGAAATGAGCAGTAATTTTAATTCGCGTTTTAAACCCGCCGAAGTTTTAGTGAAAGATGGCAACATGCACCTGATAAGAAGAAGAGATAATTTTGATGATCTGTTAAAAAATCAGATTGAAGTTTTATAGTTAAATTGTTGCATAAAGTACAAGGCGTTGAAGTGTGCGACGCAACAACAGCTAAATTGAAAAACAAAAGTTGGTTACAAAAATAAAACTAACACGATGGCTAAGTCAACAAAAAATAATACGCTGAAATTAAAGTTCGATACGCTGAAATATGCGCCGGCACCGGAAAGCAAGAGCAGCGCAAAAATCAATGCACAATACGATCTGTTCATCAACGGCAAATTTGAAAAGCCGCTGAGCAAAAAATATTTCGACACTATTAATCCCGCTACCGAAGAAAAATTGTCAAGTGTTGCAGAAGCAAATACTGCTGATGTTGATAAAGCCGTGAAAGCTGCACGCAATGCGTATAATAATGTGTGGAGTAAAATGCCTGCGAAAGAAAGAGGAAAATATATTTTCAGAATTGCAAGAATGATCCAGGAACGTGCCAGAGAATTTTCGGTGATTGAAACTTTGGATGGCGGAAAACCGATTCGCGAAAGCAGAGATATTGATATTCCATTGGCAGCAAATCATTTTTTTTATTATGCAGGATGGGCCGATAAATTAGCATATGCTTTTCCAAATCGTCAGCCAAAATCGTTGGGTGTTGCCGGACAAATTATTCCATGGAATTTTCCTTTGTTAATGGCTGCATGGAAAATTGCACCGGCATTGGCAACAGGAAATACGGTTGTATTAAAACCCGCAGAAACCACACCACTAACGGCTTTGAAGCTTGCCGAGATAATTCAGGAAAGCGATCTGCCACCCGGTGTTGTAAATATTATTACCGGTGCCGGAGCAACAGGAGCTGCGATCGTTAATCATTCGGATATAAATAAAATTGCATTCACCGGATCGACAGAAGTTGGGAAAATTATTCAGCGTGCAGTTGCCGGAACCAATAAAAAAATAACATTGGAATTAGGCGGCAAAGCTGCCAATATTATTTTCGAAGACGCAGCGATCGATGCGGCTGTTGAAGGAATTATCAACGGCATTTATTTTAATCAGGGTCATGTTTGTTGCGCAGGTTCAAGATTATTTGTGCAGGAATCTGTTTATAAAATTGTGATGCAAAAATTGAAAGACAGAATTGCTACTTTGATTGTTGGTGATCCAATGGACAAGAATACCGATGTGGGTGCCATCAATTCGAAACAACAATTAGAAACTATTCATAAATACATCAACATCGGAAAAAAAGAAGGCTTGGATATTTTTGAAAGCAGTTGTGTGTTACCTGAAAAAGGTTTCTTCTGCAAGCCAACTTTATTTACCAATGTGGCGCAATCAAGTCGCATTGCACAGGAAGAAATTTTTGGTCCGGTATTAGCCATTCAAACTTTCCGTACCGATGATGAAGTAATTGAAAAAGCAAATAACACAGCTTATGGTTTAAGCGCAGGAGTGTGGACTGACAAGGGTTCTAAGGTTTTTAACTTAACATCAAAATTACGTGCCGGTGTTATTTGGGCAAACACTTATAATAAATTCGATCCAACATCACCGTTCGGTGGATACAAAGAAAGTGGCTTTGGAAGAGAAGGTGGATTGCATGGATTAAGTGCATATTTAAATGTTCAATAAAAAAATAAAGAACATGGCAACAAAAAGATTAGAGGTTTTAAAAACATATAAAATTTATATCGGCGGACAGTTTCCAAGAACTGAAAGCGGCAGATATTATGTTGCAACAAATAAGAAGCAACAGGCATTAGCCAATGTTTGTTTGAGTTCGCGTAAAGATGTTCGCGATGCCATTGTTGCGGCACGTGCTGCATGCGGCGGATGGAGTGGCAGAGCAGCTTTTAACCGTGCACAAATTTTATATCGCATTGCCGAAATGCTGGAAGGAAGGAGAGCGCAATTTGTTGATGAATTGATTAAACAAGATGCATCTGCAAAAGATGCAGAACAAGAAATTAATCTTTCCATCGATCGATTGATTTATTACGCAGGCTGGTGCGATAAGTATCAACAGGTATTTGGTTCAGTTAATCCTGTTGCATCATCACACTTTAATTTTTCTGTTCCCGAGCCAACAGGAGTTGTAACGATTGTTGCGCCGCAAAACAGTTCATTGTTGGGATTAGTTTCCGTGATTGCACCGATCATCGCCGGCGGAAACACTTGCGTAGTGCTGGCTTCAGAGGATAAGCCATTATGTTCTGTAACTTTTGCCGAAGTAATTAATTCATCTGATGTTCCAGGTGGCGTAGTAAATATTTTAACCGGCAAACCATCCGAGTTGGTAAAATATTTTGCCGAACACATGGATGTGAATGCGATTGTTTATTGTGAGAATGATGCAGCAACAAAAAAATTAATTCAGGAAAAAGCATCATTAAATGTGAAGAGAGTATTGTTTTACGATTCGATAAACTGGAAGAATGATGCCGAAGCACAATCGCCTTATTTTATTATGGATGCACAGGAAATTAAAACAACATGGCATCCGATCGAAACGGTTGGTTCGGCAAAAGCAGGTTATTAGAAATTAAAAATTGATAATTAAGAATTAATAATTGTGAGAAGAACTGTTTTTATAATCAGCATTTTATTTTTTGCAAAGATTTCTTTTGCAAACGATACCATCATTGTTCATAAAGATGCAAGGTTGGATCTGCTTACGCAAAAGCAGATTCAAATGAACAAGCTTGCCTCAATGTTAACAAGCAGTGGGCTGTACAAAGGTTTTCGTGTGCAGATCATCAGCACCAGCAACCGCGATGAAGCATTTAAAATGAAAGCTGATGTGCTGACTAAATTTCCTGATCAAAAATCTTATATCATTTTTCAGGCACCTAATTATAAGATCAGGATTGGAAATTTTTTAAAGCGAGAAGATGCCGAGAATTATCGTAAACAAATAACCAATTCATTTCCGCAGGAAATTTATGTTGTGGAAGATGCGATTGAATATACACCGAAGGGCAACGAAGAAATTAGTCAATAGATAATAGGTCATAGTTCATGGATCATAGTAAAGAACATTATTTTGGCTTACCATGAACTATCAGCTATGACCAATGAACAAAAAACATTATGCTGCATAAAATAAAAACATTAGCAAAGCAATACGCCAACGAATTCATCGAAGTGCGTCATCACCTGCATGCACATCCTGAATTAAGTTATCAGGAATTCGAAACATCCAAATTCATTCAATCAAAATTGAAAGAATTTGGAATTGATTTTGAGATAAAAGCAACAACCGGTGTAGTGGCCATCATCAAAGGAAAAAATCCCGAAAGCCGAATCATTGCTTTGCGTGCCGATATGGATGCACTGCCAATTCAGGAAGAAAATAATGTTGCATATAAATCTCAAAGCAATGGTGTGATGCATGCCTGCGGTCACGATGTACACAGCAGCATTTTACTCGGCGCATCAAAAATTTTAAACGAAATAAAAAACGATTTCGAAGGAACATTAAAATTAATTTTCCAACCCGGTGAAGAAAAAAATCCGGGTGGTGCAAGTTTGATGATCAAAGAAGGTGTGCTCTCAAACCCAGCACCACAAGGTATTCTGGCGTTGCACGTGCATCCCGAATTACCCATTGGGAAATTAAGTTTCCGTAAAGGAAGAGTGATGGCAAGTGCCGATGAAATTTATATTACCATCAAAGGCAAAGGCGGACATGCAGCGGCACCACATCTTACAACCGATACTATTTTAATTGCATCGCATTTGGTTGTTGCATTGCAACAAATTATTTCTCGAAACAGAAATCCATTATCGCCATCGGTGTTAACCATTTCATCTTTTCGGGGCGGGCATACCACCAATGTTATTCCAAGCGAAGTAAAATTAATGGGAACATTTCGTGCCATGGATGAACAATGGCGTTACAAAGCACATGAGCTAATTAAAAAAGTTTCAACCGAATTAGTGCATTCCATGGGCGGCGAGATCGATCTGTTAATCGATGTTGGTTATCCAACAGTCGATAACGATAATTCATTAACCGATGCCGCATGGAAATTAGCTGATGATTTCATGGGCAAAGAAAATATTCTAGAAACCGAAATGCGCATGGGTGCCGAAGATTTTGGTTATTACACCCAACAAATTCCCGGATGTTTTTATCGGCTCGGTGTTCGCAACGAAGCCAAAGGAATTATTCACGGCGTCCACACACCAAAATTTAATATTGATGAATCTGCTATTGAAATTGGTATAGGAATGATGTCTTGGTTGGGAGCGAATATTAAAATTTAATTTTTTGTAGCGGGCAACATATTTTCATGGGATCGCCTGTTGTGTCACTCACTTCAACGTTCATATCAATATTGAACAAAATAAATAGTTTGTGCAAATCCCGTTTCATCTGTGTCATCCGTGTGCTATCCTTTGTTTAATTTTTTTATTGCTTCTTCCGGCACACTCACTTTCTTTTTATTTTCATAATCAAAACAGATCATTCCTGTTTTAGCCTTGCCTGCCAGCAAATATTTTCCATCAACTGCTACTTCCAATTTGTAAAAAATATCAAAGCCTAATTTATCAAAATCATTGGCAGCAACCGAAATTTTTACAACATCGCTATAATTCAATTCCCTTTTATATTCAACCGCAGCATCGGTCATAATTAAACCGGCTCCCGCAAATTCTAATTCAGTAAACCCATGATGTTTTAAAAATTGCTGACGTGCTTCATGTATCAATGATAAAAAAGAATCGTTACCAACATGACCGCCATAATTAATATCCGTAATTCGGATAGAAATAGAAGTAGAGAATGAAAAATTTTCCGGTAAGTTTATTTTAATGCGTTCCATGATCTTTTAAAAATTGAATAAGTTTATCTGTCGCTTTTCTTCGGTGACTAAAAATAGTTTTTTCATCCATCTCCATCTCGGCAAAAGTTTTATTACTTCCATTCGGAATAAAAACAGGATCATATCCAAAACCATTATTTCCTTTTTGATCAGCAATTATTTTGCCTTCACAAATTCCTTCAAAGAAATATTCTTTATCGTCCAGAACTAAAGAGATCACTGTTCTGAAACGTGCATTGCGATTGGCTTTTACAGCAAGATTTCTTAATAATTTATCAATATTATCTTGAAAATTTTTTCCTTCGCCGGCATAGCGTGCACTCTTAACACCTGGCTCGCCATTCAATACATCCACTTCTAATCCGGTGTCTTCACTGAAACAATTTTGGTTTGTCAGTTTGTGAATGACAGAAGATTTTTCAGAAGCATTTTTTTCTAAACTATCATGTGGTTCGGGAATATCAATATCAATGCCTGCTTCCTTTAAAGTGATAATATTAAACGCATCACCGATCACTTTTTTTATTTCATCAACCTTGTGTTGATTGTTGGTTGCAAAGATTAAAGTTGATTTCATTTTTCTATTTTATACAAAACATGTGTTTTTAAATAATGACCATTTGCAAGTAACGGATGTTCGAATGTTCCCACTTTTTTCATACCAATTTTCTGCATCACATTTTCAGAAGGTTTGTTGCGAATGGAAGTAAAAGAATAAATTTCCTTCAGCCCAATCTTATCAAAGCCATACTGCATAGATGCTTTCGCAGCTTCAGTTGCAAAACCAAAATTCCAATCATTGAAATTTAATCGCCATCCTATTTCAATGCAAGGCGTAAAAAAGCTTTCAAATTTCGGATGTGAAAAGCCTGTGTAACCAATAAAATTTTTATTGTCTTTTCTTTCAACTGCAAATAATCCGTAATCAAAATCAGCAAAATGTTTTTTTATTTTTTCCAACATTTGCAAAGTTTCATCTTCGTTTAAAATGGATGGAAAGTATTGCATCACATTTTTATTCAAATTCATTTCAATAAAAACTGCGGTATCAGATTCTTTCCAATCTCTTAAGATCAATCTTTCTGTTTCAAAATAAATTTGTGCCATGTTGAATTTAAATATTGAACATTTTTTTTAAACTCAACCACAATTTACTCTTCTCCAATTTTGCTTCCTGTGTATCGCCCTGCATTGTTTGTAAGGATGGTGCTAATAAAAAACTGCATTGATTATATTTTTGGATCTGATAATGCGGAACTGTAAACGGCAACTGAATTTCTTTGGCAGTTACATCAAGCATTAATAAAAATTCGGGCGAAAGTTTTTCGGATAATTCTGCACAAGAAAAATTATTTTTAGCATAATTAATGATCGCCACATCACCCAAATTTAATTTACAGGCAATTAAAATAGAAGATAAAAATTGCAACCATTCGTCCCGCAGGTAAACAGCTTCGTCATCTTTCACAGCAATAACAACATGCTTTTTATTTTCGCCCAAAAACCATTTTTGTTTAGGCTCTTTTTGAGGCTTTTTTACTGAAGTTGAAACTTCATTTGTTTCTACCAAAACATCATTGTAGAGTTCGGCAATTAAAAGGTCAGGTAACTGTAAATTTTTAAAACTCATGCTATTTTTAAATATTAACGACTGTTAGTTTTGCTTTTTTTATTTATTTTGCATCAAATATAAAGTTATGACCGCAGCAGTAGATATCAATGTTTCAAAAGTTGAACACAGTAAATTAAATGATCTTAGTTTAGAAAATCTTCCTTTCGGAAAATATTTCACCGATCATATGTTAGAAGCCGATTACGAAAATGGTGAGTGGAAGAATGTAGAAATTAAACCATACCAGCCTTTGGTCTTAGATCCGTCATTATCTGCTTTGCATTATGGTCAGGCTATTTTTGAAGGCATCAAAGCATACAAAGATGCCGGTGGCAATGCTTATATTTTCAGACCACATGATAATTTTATTCGTTTCAATGTTTCGGCAGAAAGAATGTGCATGCCAACGGTGCCTGAAGAAATTTTTATGGATGGCATGAAGCAATTGATTGATCTTGATAGAAATTGGATCCCCAATAAAAAAGATCATTCGTTATATATTCGTCCGTTCATGTTTTCGACAGATTGCCAATTGGGAGTAAAACCTTCATCAACTTATAAGTTTATTATCATTTTAAGTCCCGGTGGTCCTTATTTCGCTGAGCCAATGAAAATTTTTGTTGAAGAAAAATATACCCGTGCAGCTCCCGGTGGTGTTGGATTTGCGAAGAATGCAGGTAATTATGGCGGAAGTTTGATCGCGGCACAGGAAGCAAAAAAATTAGGATACGATCAGGTATTATGGACCGATGCCTTTGAACATAAATGGTTACAGGAAGTTGGAATGATGAATGTGATGTTTGTAATCAACGGTGTTGCTATCACGCCTTCTTTGGATGAAGGAACAATTTTAAAAGGTGTTACCCGCGAAAGTGTGATCACTATCTTAAAAGATATGGGCATAAAAGTTGAAGAACGCAGGATCAGTATCGATGAACTGATGGATGCCTATAAAAATAATACTTTGCAGGAAGTATTTGGAACCGGTACTGCAGCCACCATTGCTTTAATTAAAGAATTGAGGTATAAAGATTTTGTAATGAAATTTGATGTTACCAAATGCGCCATTGCAAATGAAGTATTGCAAACACTAAATGGCATCCGTTCCTGTACCATTAATGACAAGTTTGAATGGATGTATAAAATATAAATCTTCGCCTGAAAACAAAGCCCGGGATCCTGTTAATATATTATTTTAGGATTTCGGGTTTTTCTTTTTGGAATTTACCCAAAGGGCTATTACCTTTGCCGTCCGAAAAAAATTAAACAAAGTAGAATGCCTACCATTCAACAATTAGTAAGAAAAGGCCGCGAAATCATCAGGGCTAAAAGTAAATCAAGAGCTTTAGATGCTTGTCCGCAGCGTCGTGGTGTTTGTACAAGGGTATATACAACTACACCTAAAAAACCAAACTCTGCGTTACGTAAAGTTGCCAAAGTGCGTTTGACAAATAAAATCGAGGTGATTGCCTATATTCCGGGTGAAGGCCATAATTTGCAGGAACACTCAATCGTATTGATACGTGGTGGTCGTGTAAAGGATTTACCGGGTGTTCGTTACCACATCGTTCGCGGTAGCTTGGATACAGCAGGTGTGAAAGACAGAAAGAAGAGTCGTTCTAAATACGGTACGAAGAAAGAAAAAGCAAAAAAATAATTTCCCATATAGCTGAGTAAAGTTTTAATACTTGAAGAAATTCAGCCCAAATTAAAAATTAGCACACATGCGTAAAGCACAAGCAAAAAAGTTACCCCTCGCTCCCGACGGACGTTTCAACGATAAATTGGTTACACGTTTCATCAACAATTTAATGTGGCAAGGCAAAAAAAGTACTGCCATTAATATTTTTTACGATGCAATTGATAAAGTAACTAAAATAACAGGCGAAGATGGTTATGAAGTTTGGAAAAAAGCTTTGGCCAATGTTACTCCTGCTGTAGAAGTACGCAGCCGCAGAATTGGTGGAGCTACTTTTCAGATCCCTTCTGAAGTGCGCGCCGACAGAAAAATCTCTTTAAGTATCAAATGGATGGTTCGTTACAGCCGTGAAAGAAACGGACGTACCATGGCCGATAAATTAGCCAACGAAATCGTTGCTGCAAGTAAAGGTGAAGGTGCTGCTTTCAAAAAGAAAGAAGATACACACCGTATGGCAGAAGCTAATAAAGCTTTCTCTCACTTTAAGATTTAATTTTAATAATAAGATCATATAAAAAGTCCTGCAAAATTTTTGCAGGACTTTTTTATTTTGCTGATTTGAAATATAAAGCTGAAGTGTGCGACGCCACTGATGCGAAGAGCGTTCTTAGCGCCTGGTTCATAAAAAATCCACAACTGAATTAAATCTTTGTCAACTTCTTTTTCAATGCAGTAAATCCTTACCTTTGCCGCCTCAAAAAAAATTTAAAACAAGAACTATTTATGGCTGACTTGAAATTACAACGCAACTTTGGTATTGCTGCTCATATTGATGCCGGTAAAACTACCATGACAGAGCGTATCCTGCGTTATACAGGTATGATTCATAAAATTGGTGAAGTGCATGATGGTGCTGCAACAACAGACTGGATGGAACAAGAAAAAGAACGTGGTATCACTATTACCTCAGCTGCTGTTAGTTGTCAATGGAAATTTCCAACCAACAAAGGTGTTGCCGATGCAAATACAAAAAGCTATTATTTTAATATTATCGATACTCCGGGCCACGTGGATTTTACTGTTGAAGTAGAGCGTAGTATGCGTGTTCTTGATGGTCTGATCGCTTTATTCAGTGCAGTTGATGGTGTTGAGCCACAATCTGAAACCGTATGGCGTCAGGCAAATCGTTATAAAGTTCCCCGTATCGGTTTCGTAAATAAAATGGACCGTGCAGGTGCTGACTTCTTGATGGTTGTTGCACAGGTTCGTGAAATGTTGGGTGCAAAAGCAGTTCCGCTCCAATTACCTATTGGTGCTGAAGATGGTTTTAAAGGTGTTGTGGATTTGATTACCATGAAAGGTGTTCAGTGGGATATGGAAACAGAGGGTATGACCTATAAAGAAATTCCTGTTCCTGAAGATATGCAGGAAGATGTAGAATATTGGAGAGCTCAATTAATTGAGGCCGTTGCTGAATATGATGATAAATTATTGGAGAAATTTTTTGAAGATCCTAATTCAATCAGCGAAGCTGAAGTGCATGAAGCCATTCGCAAAGCAACGATCGATCTAAGTATTGTGCCGATGATGTGCGGGTCTGCCTTTAAAAATAAAGGCGTTCAAACTGCATTAGATGCTGTTTGTCGTTACCTGCCCTCACCTTTGGATATTGATGATACTGTTGGTATTGACCCTTCAAGCGGAAATGAGATCACTCGTAAACCTAATCCTAAAGAACCATTTGCTGCATTAGCTTTCAAAATCATGACCGATCCTTTTGTGGGTCGTTTGGCATTCTTCCGTTGTTACAGTGGTCACCTAGATGCAGGTAGTTATGTATTGAATGTAAGAAGTGGAAAAAAAGAACGTATCAGTCGTATCATGAAGATGTTTGCCAACAAACA
>JAGWPQ010000034.1 GCA_028877045.1 Bacteroidota bacterium
CTTTACTAAGGCTTATTAAGTCTTTGAGTTCAGATGGTAATTTTGATAATATCGAAAGATTGGCTTATAGAAACAAGAGCGCCGAGCCGCCGATAAAAGAAAATGTCGGTATGATACCCGATTTTCACATCACCCCTTCTTTAATAAAAAAATTATTTATATCTCAGAAACAAAAGAGTAGTGCACAAATTTTACTTCAGCGTTTGAAACAATGGCAACCACACTTTAACATCGGCACTTGTTTGTCCGGCATCGGCAAACGGAACAACAACAATTTTTTGTTTCATTTCATTTTTTAAGATCACATCATACACTTGTGT
Organism: Bacteroidota bacterium; assembly: GCA_028877045.1. Classification (GTDB taxonomy): domain Bacteria; phylum Bacteroidota; class Bacteroidia; order Chitinophagales; family Chitinophagaceae; genus CAIQDX01. Next base: position 321 of record JAGWPQ010000034.1, read on the forward strand.
GCCAATCCATCGTTTAAGCAAGACTTTAGTATTCAAATCGCTGTCGTATGCCAACACCTGCGGACCGCGTTTAAATGCAATTTGATCAGGATAACTTTTGCCGCCACTTAATTCTTTAAGAGGAATATCAAACGATATTTTTATTTTATCTCCTGCTTTCCAAACACGATCAATAGTTAAATATTGATTTGAAACCGATTTAAATTCCTCATCTCCAACTTTCGCAATAAAATTTTCGCACCACGATGGAATCCGCAATGCAATTGGAAATGCAGCATCAGCAGAAGTATTTACAAAGATCAAAACATTTCCATGTTCAGGAAAACCCGTTTCAACTTTTAATGATACATCAATATTTTTTTTATCGGCAGTTGTAATGGTTTCTTTGTACAAAGCATTTTCGTACAACATTAAAGTCGGAATATTATTTACTTTACCAAAAGTAAAATAAGGTATCATCGCAATGCCACGCGGCACACTCGACGTGCAACAAGTTATGTCGCAACTGTAAGGTTTCTTATCCATCAGCGGCGTGTAATAACTTACACATCCTGTCTGCGGATTTTCGGCAGCAAGCAAATGATTGTAAACCGATTTTTCTATTTCTTCCAGATACTTCACATCGCCTGTAATGCTTAGCAGGCTTTGGTTTAACTGGATCCACGTTACGGTAACGCATCCTTCGCCAATATGATCTTTCGCTGCAGCAGGTAATACATCATCATCCTGAAAATATTCCATCGAGCTTGTGGTACCGGTAATATATAAACGGTTGGCTACAATATCTTGCCATGCAATCAAAACCGGTTTCAATAATTTTTCATCACCCGTAACTCTGTATAATTTTGTTAACCCAACTAAATTCGAGAGCATTTCATAAGCCTTACCATTTCCCACTTTTGTTACTTTACCTGTAGACAATAAAGCACTGATGATTTTTGGTCCGTTGGCATGTTCCCATGCATCCAAAATATAATAACAAAAGTCTAAATATTTTTTATCGCCTGTGTATTTATACAATTCAACCATCGGATCTAAAACACTTGTTGCAGCCATTCCCATGTGCTCGCCTGCCAAAATTATATCGCGTTGTCCCGGACCATTTCCAAAGGTACTACACAACAGATCGCCCATTCGTTTGCATGCCTCTAATGCAGGCTGGTAGCCGGTTGTAGTGTAGTAAGCCAATAGCCCATACAAATTATATTTATGGCTCCATACATCCCAACTTGTCCAATATTCCGAAGGAACATAAGTGCCCAAATAACCATTATCCAATTGCGAATGGATCAGTTCAAACATCATCCGATCCATTTGCTTTTTAATTCTTTCATGGTCGTCATATGGCGAACTATCGAATGCAGATAAAGAATTTGTAGTTCTGAAAATTTTAAATGGCCAATACGATATATTGGACCATATGGACTTTGTCTCCTCGAGCGAAGAATCAACCGAAGTCAATAAATGCGAAAAC
>JAGWPQ010000325.1 GCA_028877045.1 Bacteroidota bacterium
ATTTTTAATAGCAACATAATTTTCGATGATGCCGTTATGGATCATCGCCAATTCGCCGTTGTTGCTAACATGCGGATGTGCATTTCTGTCGCTTGGCTCGCCATGTGTTGCCCATCGTGTATGGCCAATGCCAATGTTTGCATGAAGATCTTTGCCAATAACACTTTCTTCTAATTCGGCAACCTTGCCTTTCTTTTTATACACTTTTAATCCGCCGTTAATTAATGCCACACCGGCGCTGTCGTAACCACGATATTCCAATCGTTTCAAACCTTTTAAAATAACGGGATAAGCTTCCCTGTGACCAACGTATCCAACAATTCCGCACATAATAATTAAATTAATTGAGCTGCAATATCAAATATTTTAATGAATTTACAGCTTAGGTTAATATAAAAGAATTGTTTAAAAATGTTGATCTGATATGAATGAAGCATTTGATTTTGCGAAAGATTATTTTTTAGAAGATGATTGCGTTTTATTGCGTCCGCTAACGATCGATGATTGCATGAACCTGCTTGTTTTTTCGTTGCATGAACCTGAGCTTTGGAAATATTCTTTAACCACTGCATCGGGTGAAGAAAATTTAGAACGTTATGTTCGATCTGCGTTGGACGCACGGCAAGCATTAAAAGAATATCCATTCATTGTGTTTGATAAAAAAACAAAACGGTATGCAGGATGCACTCGTTTTTATGATATTCAATTACAGCAAAAAACTTTGCAATTGGGTTATACATGGTATGGCAAGGATTTTTGGGGCACGGGTTTAAATAAACACTGCAAATATTTATTGTTACAGTTTGCTTTCGAAAATATTGGGATGGAACGAGTAGAATTTCGTGCCGATATAAATAATGCAAGAAGCATTGCTGCCATGAAAAAAATCGGTTGTGTTGTTGAAGGTGTGTTAAGATCCAACACTGTTAAACGTGATGGTAACCGCAGGGATTCTATCGTATTGAGTATTTTAAATTCGGAATGGGAGAGGGATGTAAAAGAAAATTTACAACAACAACTCCGGCAAAACTAATTTTTCGGACAGACAAATTTATTGCTGCAATTGCCTGATTTTTTATCAGGTTAAAAAATAACTGATATTTTAAAAAGGGTGTTTCTCCCGTTTTCAGTACGGGAAATTTCCCGTGCAAAAACGGGGAAAATAGGTAAAATAATTTCTGCTTCTTTAATTAATATTGTGTGTTAATTTAATTTGAAAACCAAAACCAAAAGTTATGCCTGTTAAAAAAAGCGATTGCGCCCTTGAGTTTTCTTTCAAAACCTCCGAATTGCAGAAACTCATTAAAACAAATCCCGATCAAATTGTTGTGAGACTTGAATTGGGCAAAGGAAAATATACGATCACAGCATCAGCACATTCACCATCGAAAGCAAAAACTGCAAAAGAAAGCCTGACAACGAATCTGCAGGTTTTAGGATGCCCTTTTCCTCCGGGATGTAATCCATAAAACAAAAGTTTTAAACAAACTGCATGAAGTTGATTTCGATTAGTTATTCGTTTTATCACTCATATTAAATTATAAGAAAAATTGCAAGGTTTATTTAAAGATCTGGATATTATATCTCCCTTTATTGTTCTGTTATATGTAATAATTTTCAGAAAGATAAAGGGAGATTCACGCATTATTTTTTATTACTTGTTAATGCAGTTTGTTTTGAATTTAGGTGCATCCATCTTATACCTTCAGTTTGTTATTCATAATATTTGGGTGTATCAGCTTAATTGTTTCCTTTCATTTTTGCTGCTTGTGATTTTCTTCAGAAAAATAAATCCGTTCTGGAAAAAATTCGATACGAAAAATATTTTATCGGGTTTGTTCATGTTGCTGCTTGCTATTATTATTTTTTCGGAAAATCGAAATGCGTTTAACAGCATCAGTTATACCATAGTTTCTATTGCGATAACTTTTTTGTGTTTGAATTATTATTGGTTTTTGGTTAAAGAAACCCCGTTGGTGTCAATTTATAAAAACGAGTTTTTCTTTTTTGTCACCGGATTATTGATCTATTATTCTTCCAATATTTTAGTATTTGCTTCGTACCGTATCTTAACTTTAGATCATTTGCAAACGATGTCTTTCTGGTTACTTTGGAAATTTCATAACTTCATGTTGGCCGTTATGTGCATTTTTATTTTAAAAGGATTTACATGCGTTACATTACCGAAGACCCGATCATAATTTTTTTGCTCAGTGTTTTTCTTATTCTGATCGTTTCCTTCATTATTATTTTTATTATTTTTTATCAAAAAAGGCAGGTAACACACTTTTTTGAGATCAAAACAATGCAACAGGATTTTGAGAATAATTTGCTGCAATCCCGCATAGAAACGCAGGATGAAACCCTTAGCCAACTGAGTAAAGAATTACATGATAATGTGGGTCAGCTTTTGAACAGTGCCAAATTATTGATAGGGATCACACAACGAAAACTCAAAGAACCTCCCGATACGCTTACCGTTGCCAACGAAACATTGGGCACGGCCATCAACGAAATGCGTTCGCTGTCAAAATCATTAAATAAAGAATGGTTGCAGCAATTTAATTTCATCGAAAATCTGGAAACCGAAATAAAACGAATAAATGCTTCTCAGGTTTTGCAGATCACTTTTTTGTATGACGATCATCTGCCTTTGCAAACAGATGCACAGATCATTCTTTTCCGTATCGTGCAGGAAGCATTACAAAATGCTATCAAACATTCGGGTGCAAAAAATATCAACATTGTTTTAGAAGAAAAAGATGATTCGTGTTTTGTTACCCTTACCGATGACGGCAAAGGCTTCGAAGATGCAGCGAAACAAGCTTCGGGCATTGGGATCATGAACATGCAGCACCGTACAAAATTGTTGGGTGGTACAATAGAATGGCTGTCTTCAAATAAAGGAACAACAATTAAAATTCAATTACCAGTAAAAAAAGATCAGAATGATTAAGATTGGAATAGCTGATGATCATCAATTGTTTTTAAAATCGCTTAGCTTAATGCTGCAGAGTTTTGGCAATTATACCGTTGTTGTGGAAGCATTGAACGGAAAAGATCTGCAGGAAAAGATCAAACAAAAAAATGTTGTGCCCGATATTATGTTGCTCGATGTAAACATGCCCAGGATGGATGGTTACGAAACTGCATTGTGGCTGAGCAAAACATATCCGCAGGTAAAATTGGTGGCATTGTCGATGAATAATAATGAAGACGCCATTATTAAGATGATCAAAGCAGGGTGTTGTTCGTATTTAATGAAAGATGCACACCCCGATGAACTGGAGATAGCGTTAAATGAAATACAGGAGAAAGGATTTTATAACAGCGACAGCATAAATATCAATTTCAGAAAATTAGTGCAGACCGACAATGAAGTATTGATTATTGCAGAACATGAAAAAGAATTTTTAAAACTTGCCTGCAGCGATATGCGTTATAAAGAGATCGCACAGCAAATGGGCTTGTCGGAAAGAACCATTGATGGTTACCGGGAAGCTTTATTTCTGAAATTTAAAGTAAAAAGCAGGGTGGGCTTATGTTTGGAAGCGATACGGAAAAAAGTTATTTCGTTGTGATCGAATGTTTTAAAAAATAGATTCAGGACTTACGGATAATATTTGTAAATATCTTTTCGGTGTAAGAATCGTTCAAAAATGAACTCATTATCTTTAAAAAGAATTCCAATTCTGTAATCTCCGATTCTAATTCTATAATGATTTTTAAAGCCACTTAATTTCTTAATGTTAGGGATATTGGCAATAGAATCTGTTGCAATTACTTGTTCAATACACAAAGCAATTTTTTGTGAAAGTTTTTTGTTATTGAGTTTATCGGTGTCCTTTTCAAAACTCTTGTCAATCTTCAACTTCACTTTGACTTTAATTTTTTAAGGTAAGCTTCAGTATTAATGTATTCGCCAGTTCTTCCTTTTTTCATTGCATTTGCCAAACCAATATCTTCCAAATGTTCATTGGTCAACACCTTAGTTTTAAGTCCAACTTTTTTGGCTAAATCAGCAAAAATTTTCATATCTTTTTTCGACTTGCCCTGTAATAAAAGTGTTTCCATTTTTAATTTTTTTTGATACAAATATAGGTTTTCTGTTTTTCTTACTGTTTCCATAAAAACAGAACCCTGAAGTGTGCGACGCAACAGTCGATGCCATAAAATACAAAAGCTGGTAAAAAAATCTTCTCCTGCTTTCTATGAACCATCACCTATGACCCATGAACCGTTCTTAAAAATAAACATCCTCGATCAAAAAAATATCTTCGGTTTCGTTGCCATGCAAAGTGATGGCCAGCACATCGAACTGAATATATTTCCATTCGGGATGCTGGTATAAATATTCTTCGGCGGCATTTTTTAAACTTCTCATTTTATCGCGGCGGATACTTTCTTCGGGCTTCCCAAACCGTTCGCTGGTGCGGGTTTTCACCTCTACAAAATGCAGCTTATTTTTTTTCGAAGCAATAATATCAACCTCCCAATATTTATAGCGCCAATTACGTTCTATAACGGTGTAACCATGTTCGGCCACATATTGAGCAGCAATATTTTCGCCTTTATTGCCTGTATCTTTACGGTAGTCCATGTTTTTAAATGTATCTCAAATATAAAAAATATAAAATGGAACTGAAGGACAAAATTTATAAATTAAAAGGGAAAGTTCAGAACTATGCATGGGGCGGATACGATTTTATTCCTTCTCTGATCGGTTTTACAAATACCGAACATAAACCTTGTGCCGAATATTGGATGGGGGCACATCCATCGGCATCATCCGATCTGATGATCGATAATCGACCTGTTTCGTTAAACAGGCTCATTCTTCGAAATCATGCTGAAACCATTACCGACAAAGTGTTTCAGCAGTTTGGTGAATTGCCATATTTATTAAAAATTTTGGACGTAAAAGATATGCTCAGCATTCAGGTGCATCCTTCAAAAGCTGAAGCTATCAAGGGTTTTGATGCCGAAGAAGCTGCCGGAATTCCCATCAATGCGCCACACAGAAATTATAAGGACAAGAATCATAAACCCGAAGTGATGGTGGCATTGAGTGAGTTTTGGTTATTGCACGGGTTTAAACAGGAAGCAGCGCTGGAGCGGGTTTTGGAAGATGTGCAGGAGTTTAATATTTTATTGCCGCTGTATAAACGCGAAGGTTTAAAAGCGTTGTACCAGTTTGTTATGGAGATGAAACAGGAAGATATTGATGCGCTTTTATTTAATTTGGTGAAACGCGAATTACGCAGAAAAGAAAATAACGAGTTAACCAAAGATCAGCCCGGTTGGTGGGTTGCAAAATTATTTGAAGGAAAAGATGAGATTAAAAATATTGATCGTGGTATCTTTTCTATTTATTTTTTCAATATCGTAAAAGCCGAAAAAGGCGAAGCTGTTTTTCAGGGCGCAGGGATTCCGCATGCTTATCTCGAAGGTCAAAATGTAGAGCTCATGGCCAACAGCGATAATGTGCTGCGCGGCGGTTTAACACCCAAACATATTGATGTGCCCGAACTGATGAAACATACTTCATTTGTTGGGATCACCCCTGTGAGGTGTTACCAAATAGAATACACTGATTGTCTCCCCCAGTCGGGGTGACCTGAGAGCGTCCGATAACCCGGCCAGAGTTACCTATGTCCGTTCTTTCTGCAC
>JAGWPQ010000326.1 GCA_028877045.1 Bacteroidota bacterium
AAGAGTTAAATAAAATTTTTACAGCAACTTCGGCTACATTCCCTGGTGGTGTTGAAGCATGGTTAAAGTATTTGAACAAAAATTTGAATCGTGATCTTCCTGTAGAAAAAGGAGCGCCTCCTGGTAAATATAGAGTTGATTTATCTTTTATTGTTGATGTTGAAGGAAATGTTAGCCATATAAAAGCTGAGAACAATCCGGGATTTGGCACTGCAGAAGAAGCAATTCAGGTTATTAAAAAAGGCCCAAAATGGATACCAGCAAAACGAGATGGGATGAATATAACCAGCTTAACTAAGCAAACAATAACTTTTGTTATTTCTGAAGAACACGAATCTTATGATAAAGTATTCACGCAAACCAAAGTCCCTGCTGAGTTTCCGGGTGGTATTACAGCATGGCGAAAATATTTAGAAAGAAATTTAGATGTCAAACTTCCTGTTAAGAACGGAGCAGGCCCGGGAAAATATGCAGTTCAATTATCTTTTATTGTTGATGATAAAGGAATTGTAAGTCAGGTAAAGGCAGAGAACGATCCCGGCTTTGGTACTGCAGAAGAAGCAATACGCATGATTAAAAATGGGCCGATGTGGATTCCTGCAAAACAGAATGGGAAAGACGTTACAAGCTTGGTTAAACAAACAATAACTTTTGTAGTCTCGAAATAATAATTTTTGGAGTTCATGTAAACGTTCTTGCTTTTTTAGTAAGGACGTTTTTTTGTTGCCAGGAATGCACGAATTATTTAAAAAATTAAATACTGTTTTTTATTCTTTATTCATTCGTGCATTCGTGGCAATCATTAAAAATGTAAAATTTCTTCATTACATCAATAAAATTTCAATAAAGTTCTGAACGCTGAAGTGTGCGATACTTCGCCAAGCTCAGTAAAGGCTGCCGCGCATTGCTACCATGAAAATGGAACTTTGAACCGAGCGTTGCAACAGGTGATGCCACATGTACTGTAGCCGGTCAAACAAAAAAATTACAACAAAAATTTTAAAGTCAATGCAGCAACGGCATAAACGATGGTTACAATAAAAATGCCTTTTGCAGTTTCGTCTTTATGCGTGTTGACATAGACCGTAAATAAAATAGCATTCATCAACAATGAAAAACTAACCATGGCAGTGATTAAACTTTTTTGCTGACCAAGCAGCAAAAAAAATTCTTTTAAAGTAATTACATTGAACTTCCAGAAATAAAATCCAAACATGCCAATAAAGGGTGCCAGCAAACCCAACACCAGTCCAAGTTTTAAATTATCTTTAGTTAAGAACATCAGAATTTCCAGTTTGTTTCAATTTGTTTTTTCAGATCGTAATTTGTAAGATCGAATTGTACAGGCACCAGACTTACATAATTATTTTTTAATGCCCACACATCGGTATCTTTTGCAGTATCGTAATTTACAAATTCGCCGGTGAGCCAATAATATTTCCGGCCATGCGGATCTTTGCGTTCTAAAAATTTTTCTTCGTATTTGGCATAGGCTTGTTTGCAAACTTTAATGCCTTTAATTAAACTTTCCTCAACCGCAGGAATGTTTACGTTGAACAATAAATGTTTTATTGTTTTTTGCGATAAAACTTTTTCAACAATCTTTTTTACATACACTTTTGCAGCAGTAAAATCGGCTTCCACACTAACATCTAATAAGCTGAAACCTATGCTGGGTATGCTTTCTATCGATGCTTCCATGGCAGCACTCATGGTGCCGCTGTAAATTACATTAATGGAATGATTGGCGCCATGATTAATACCGCTTAAACAAATATCGGGTTTGCGATGCAGTATTTTATCAACCGCGATCTTCACACAATCAACGGGTGTGCCGCTGCAACTGTATGCTTCCACGCCATCCATGTAATGCACTTTATGCAAACGCAACGGATGACCAATGGTGATGGCGTGCCCCATGCCACTTTGCGGTTTATCGGGAGCCACAACAACAATGCGTCCTAAATTTTTTACAGCTTCAACCAATGCTTTAATTCCCGGGGCAGTAATGCCATCATCGTTAGTAATTAAAATAACGGGCAGGTCTTTTTTCTTTGTCTTTGCCATGAATGCAATATACGATGTTGTATGATTTGTTTACCAACTGTTGGATAAGAATTAAGCACCGGTTGCGTCGCACACTTGTACGCTTTGTTC